>JAIPDC010000130.1 GCA_021737865.1 Rhodoferax sp. | reverse complement strand
GGCTTCCCGCAAGACCTGCGCAATTGCACCAAGTGCCACTCGGCCAGCAACACCAGCACGCCACAAGGCGACAACTGGAAGACAGTCATTACCGCCCAAGCTTGCCTGACCTGCCACACTGAAAAAGTAGGCGGCTTGTGGGAAGTGAAGCACATTGTCTACGCCAAGGCTGCATCACCGACGAACACCAAGGCAACTGACTTGACCAATGCGCAGTGCGTAACCTGCCACAAGGCTGGCTCGCCCATTTCTCCCGCCACGGTTCACTGGAACCAGAACGAAGAGAACGCTGCCAAGTACAAGATGAACATCGAGAGCGCAGCCTATGACGCAGCGACCCGCAAGGTCACGGTCAAGTACTTCCTGTCTGACCCAACCAACGCCAATGCCGCTTACAACCTGGTCACGTCGGAATGTGCCAGCGCTGCCAGTTGTGCCAACACTACCAAATTCGGTAATCTCCGCCTGTACCTGGCCTACCAGAACATGGTTGGTCAATCCACAGCAGTGACCGAGTTTTCTTCGTACAACAACGGTGGCAGTACCGCTAACGTATATGCCTACACCGGCGTCAACGACGGCAAAAATCATTACACGGCGACCATCACGGTACCTGCTGACACGGCAACTGCTGTGGCTGCGGGTACGGCACGGGTGATTACGATTGGTCAGATCAAAGAGCCAAAGCTTGAAGTAAAAGCCCTTGATCCACGGCCTGTCGTGTCTCCTGTAACGTTGGTGAATGTGGTTGTGCAGAATACGCACAAAGACGTAGCACTCTCCGGAGCGTTGAACCCACGTCGTGAAATCGTGTCAAACGACAAGTGCAATGACTGCCACGGTGCCCTCGGTTCCACGTCAGGCTCCAACACATTGGCCAACGCATTCCACAGCGGTGCCCGTGACACCGTTGAATCATGCGCCCTGTGCCATGACGCAAACCGTGCCTCCACCGGCAACATGATGACCAATGGCCTGAATCTGTATGAGTCCTATCAGTTCAAGCGCATGATTCACGGCATCCATGGCAACACCAAGCGCGTGAGCCCGTTCACCCATGGCAACAAGGTGGCTGGAGCCTATTGCAATACCGCGGGAACGACGCAGACTGCCAAGGACCTGTGCAAGACACTGAATGCCGTGGTACCGCCACTGACTCTGTTGACCACTGTTGAGAACTATGCAGCTGAAGTGGCTTACCCCAACCTCGGTTTGAATTGCGACTCCTGCCACGTCAACAAGTCGTACAAGAGCGACACGGGAACCTTGGGAACCGTTGTATTGAAAGACACCACATCCGCTGCCGGCGTCACACCTGTGACCTTCGGAACCGACCCGACCAAGTGGTCCGTGATTTCGCCAAAAGCTGCCAGCTGCACGTCGTGCCACGACTCCAGCGCATCGATTAGTCACGTTACATCGTTCGGCGGATCAGCCTTCGGTAACAAGACTCAGGCAGAGGTGGCAGCAATGCCGCGCGAAACCTGCAACGACTGCCATGCAAGCGGCGGCTTCAAGGGCGTAGATATCGTTCACGGCCAGAAGTAAACCGTAACGGTGACAGTTCAAACGGGGGGGTCTTCATGGGCCCTCCCGTTTTTTTCTGATCACTAGGTTTCCTGGATAATATGGATGATCAAAGTGTGACTTCTAGGGGATATGGGATGCGAATCAAACTAGCAATGGCGTTTATAGGAATGCTCCTGTGTGGAGTCTTGGGTACTGCAACTGCTGCGGAACCCCTGAAAGGGGTGGCACTGTGCGTGTCGTGTCACGATTCGGAAGACCTGACCGACATGAGTCGATCGACACACGGCTTCGCTGGCGACAAGCGCGCCCCCGATTGCATTGCCTGCCACGGCAAGAGTGACGAGCACGCTAACCAACCTGAGGGCGCATCCCCACTGCCCAAACCGGATGTCACCTTTGGAAAGACCTTTGGCAAGAACAGCGCAGTCGCCACGGAAAGCAGGAACCGCGTCTGCCAGAATTGCCATGACAAAGATAGCAAGCGCACCCTGTGGTCTGGCTCCCAGCACCATATGGCGAACGTCACCTGTGACACCTGCCACAAGACCCACGCCAACAAGGACAAGATTGTGAACAAGGCGGCGCAGGCGGAGGTTTGCTACACGTGCCATAAGGAGCAGCGCGCACAGGTCGGCAAGCCATCACACCATCCGATACCGGAAGGAAAGATGACCTGCTCCGATTGCCACAATGTGCACGGCTCCACTGGCCCCAAATTGGCCAAGCGCGACACATTTACAGAGACCTGCTACACCTGCCACGCAGAGAAGCGCGGCCCGTTTGTCCAGCAGCATTCGCCGGTTGCAGACGACTGCTCCAACTGCCACAACTCGCATGGCAGCGTGATCCCAGGCATGCTCAAGGCGCGCGCGCCCATGCTGTGCCAGCAGTGCCACACGCCGCACGTTGCGGGTGCCGTTGGCGCAGTCGGTGGACAGACTGGTGTATTTGGCCGTCCCGCCACAGGCCAGACCATCCCACAAGTCACCAACATGTCAAACGGGAAGAACGTGGTCAATATGTGGCAGGGCCGCAGTTGCATGAACTGTCATACACAGGTTCATGGCTCCAACAGCCCGTCCATCACCAACCCCTTGATGCGTTGAAGCAGGAGATCCATCATGATCAGGACAACCCCAATGTTTGTTTTTCAACGTACTGCATTAGCCCTGGCGGTGTGTGCAGCTTTTTTACCTGCGCACGCGCAGTCTGGTTCCGACCAAGCCAGCGTGAGCGTCGGTGTGGGAGTGCTCAGTGGCGATCGTGCTGAGCGCGCCCAGTTTGGACAATACAACGGCATTCGCAAGGAGAATGCTGCTTCTGCAATGGTTGGTGTCGACTTCAGTCGGCGCGATGAAGATACGGCAAGCTGGATAGACTTTCAGGGAACGGACTTGTTGAGCGATTCGCGTGACATGTCCCTCGTCTGGAAGGATGTCGGCAACTGGAAGCTCAACGCCGAATACGGGGAACTGACGCACCAAAACCCTGACCAGGTCAACACGGGCGTCATGGGCGCGGGCTCCGCCCGGCCGGTTGTGACTGCATTGACGGGCGGCCCGGGAACGGGTTCGAATTTTGATCTTCAAACCAAGCGTACGAAGTTGGGAATTGGATTCGCCAAGATCATCACCCCAAGGCTTCAGCTCGATATCGACTTGAAGAGTGAAAACAAACGCGGCAGCCAGATGTTCGGGATTGGCATGAACTGCCCGACGGCATACAACGCCAACTGCCTCGGCACGACGGGCAATAGCATTGGTGCAGCGACCCTTCTGTTGCCTGAGCCAATTGACTCCAACCACAGCCAGATTGAAACCCGATTGAGCTATGCACTGGAGAAATTGCGCTTCAACATCGGCTACTACGGCTCGTTCTACCGCAACACCAATGTGTCCATGAACCCCTCGGTTTCGGGTAATTTGTACAACTCCGTTGGTTCTTTGTTCTCGGTGAGTCCGGGACTGTTGGGCTATTTGAATCAGGCGGTGGCCATGGCGCCAGATAGCCAGATGCACCAGCTCGATCTCAGCGGAAACTATGATTTTTCAGACAGGACCCGCGGAATCTTCAAATTGGCACAGTCCATCGCAACGCAAGACGATATGTTCGGTGCGGCCGGTCGAGTGGGCCAGACCAGCCTGGGTGGTAGCGTCAAGACCCAGTTGGCCCACTTGGGCGTAACATCGCGCCCCATTAACAAACTGTCACTGCAGGCCGACGTCCGCTATCAAAACAAGGACGACCAGACTCCTCTTTCTTATTACAACATCGCAGGCACAACGGCATTCACCAACCAGAACCTGTCCAACCGAAAGACCGATACCAAGATTCAGGCGAACTGGCAATTCTCCAGCGACTATCGCGGTTCTTTGGCTGCCAATTCCGAAGCCATTGATCGTGGGACAGTGACTCCAACCGCCGCGTTTGCTGGTATCAGTGCATTAAGGCAAAGCACCCGGGAAACAGGCATACAGGCGGAACTGCGACGCCGTCTGTCGGACGACTTCAGCGGAGCCATCAACCTTTCTCGAAGCCAGCGTGACGGCTCCAACTGGCTTCGCGACGTCAGTGGCCTGGGTGTCGCACCGGTTAGCGATACTGCGGACCCGGCCATCCAGTTCTCGTCCGCGCTGTTCATGCCAACACTGGCGGACCGCAGGCGCGACAAGGTCAAGGTCTATGGCGACTGGATGCCCGACAAAGACTGGGCCATTCAGTTCAGCGCAGAGAACGGAAATGACTCGTTCAACACGCCAAGTCTGAACGGATTGAAGCAAACACGCATGAACCAGATGGCCGTTGATGCGTCTTATGCGCTTTCATTCCGCTGGGCTCTGAACGGGTACATTTCCCGTGGTTTGCAGACATTCAACCAGTCACGAACTGCCGGCTATGTCATGGCGTTTGAGAACACCAACACCAACGTCGGGCTTGGCTTCACCGGAAAGCCGAATAACCAGCTCGACGTCGGCGGCACCTTGTCTTATGTGGATGACAAGAGCCAGTATGTGCAGACCCTGGACGCTGCTGCGGACCCCTATACGGCAGCGTCATTGGCGGCTGCTGGTGGTTTGCCCGACATCATGTTTCAGCAGACTGCGCTCAAGCTTTTTGGTAAATACGCCCTGGACAAGCAAACCGCGGTTCGCGTGGACCTGATTCACCAAAGGACCCATTTCAACGACTGGGCGTGGACCTACGCAAGCGTGCCATTCACCTACTCCGATGGCACCACGGTGGCGCAAAAGCAGAACCAGAGTGTCAACTTCCTGGGTGTCAGCTACATCTACCAACTTCGCTGACCGACCACCAAGTGAAACAGGTAGCGTTTCACTTTCTTTGATTCCTGGCTCCCATCACGTCGTTAGCACGACATGGTGAGAGCCATTTTCATTTACTGTCAGCCCACTGTAGACAAACCGGTTCACACTTGCATCCATTATTTTTTTACCAACAGGAGACACCATGACCCGTGAAGTAGTTGTAGTTAGCGCCGTTCGCACCGCCATTGGCACCTTTGGTGGCAGTCTTAAAGACATCGCCCCAACCGAACTGGCCGCCCAAGTGGTGCGCGAGTCATTGGCACGCGCCAATGTCGAGGGCAAGGATGTCGGTCACGTCGTGTTTGGCCACGTGGTCAACACCGAGCCAAAAGATATGTATTTGTCACGCGTGGCAGCGGTCAACGGTGGCTGTGCGGAGGGAACCCCGGCCTTTAATGTGAACCGCCTGTGTGGTTCTGGCCTGCAAGCCATCATCTCGGCCAGCCAGAGCATCATGCTCGGCGACACCGATATCGCCATTGGTGGCGGCGCCGAAAACATGAGCCGCGGTCCCTTCGCCAGCCTGAACATGCGCTGGGGCGCACGCATGGGCGACACCAAGATGGTGGACATGGTGATCGGTGCGCTGCACGACCCCTTCCATACCATCCACATGGGCGTGACCGCTGAAAACGTCGCCGCCAAGTACGGCATCACGCGCGAGATGCAGGACGCCCTGGCCGTCGAAAGCCACAACCGTGCGCAGCGCGCCACCGAAGCCGGTCTGTTCAAGGACCAGATCATGCCGGTCATGCTCAAGAGCAAAAAGGGCGATGTAGCCTACGCGACGGATGAGCACTTCCGCCCCAACTGCGTGCTGGCCGACATGGCCAAACTCAAGCCCGTGTTCATCAAGGAGAACGGCACCGTCACGGCCGGTAACGCCTCGGGCATCAACGACGCCGCCGCCGCCGTGGTGCTGATGGACCGCAAAGTCGCCGAAGCCCGCGGCCTCAAGCCGATGGCCCGTCTGGTGGGCTACGCCCACACCGGCCTGGACCCCAAGATCATGGGCGTGGGCCCCGTTTCCGCCACCCTGGCCGTGCTGAAAAAGACCGGCCTGAGCGTGAACGACCTGGACGTGATCGAAGCCAACGAAGCCTTCGCCGCCCAAGCCTGCGCCGTAACCCAGGAACTGGGTCTGGACCCGGCCAAGGTCAACCCCAACGGCTCCGGTATTTCACTGGGTCACCCGATCGGCGCCACCGGTGCGCTGATTACGGTCAAGGCGCTGTATGAATTGCAGCGCATTCAGGGTCGTTATGCCCTGGTAACCATGTGTATTGGCGGCGGCCAGGGTATTGCCGCCATTTTTGAGCGTTTGTAATGTAGCGCCGGTCACTGAAACGCTATATTTTCAATAGCGCCTCACGCCCATTTCACGGGGGCTGGAGGCGTTTTTTTACTATGAATTGCTTTACGTCAAGACACCCCTGAACAAGGCGCCCTACACTATCGCCAGGTTTTGACTGAAGTCGTTTGAATCGACTCTGGAGACCTCTATGCTACCTGCCTACATTACCCACGCGGACTGCGCCCGACACGAAATGGGGCCCCAGCACCCTGAGTGTCCCGAGCGACTCGGCGCCATCAATGACCTGTTGCTGGTCAAGGGGCTGCTGGACTATATGCATCCCTGTGACGCCCCGCTGGCCACACCGGAGCAGTTGGCCCATGCGCATTCGTCACTTTATGTGGCAGAACTGATCGATGCATCGCCCGCAGAGGGCTACCACCGGGTGGACCCCGATACCGAAATGAATCCGTTCACCGTGCGAGCCGCCCTGCGTGCCGCCGGTGCCGTGGTGCACGCCACCGATCTGGTTATCGCCGGTGACGCGCCCACCGCGTTTTGCTGCGTACGGCCGCCCGGGCACCATGCCGAACGCGCAGCAGCGATGGGCTTTTGCTTCTTCAACAACATAGCGGTCGGCATTCGCCACGCCCTGACAATGCACGGCATCCAGCGGGTTGCGCTGATTGACTTTGATGTGCACCATGGCAATGGCAGCGAGGACATCTTTCGGGGTGATGAACGCGTGCTGATGTGCTCCATTTTTGAGCAAGGCATTTACCCTTTCTCCGGGGAAAACGCCACCGGAACCAATATGATCAACGTGGGTTTGCCATCACGCTCGGGCAGTGACAAGTTCCGTGACGCCGTCACAACCCACTGGATGCCGGCACTGGACGCCTTTGCACCCGAGTTGATTTACATCTCGGCCGGCTTTGATGGCCATCGCGAAGACGACATGGGCAATCTGGGTCTGGTCGAAGCCGACTACGAATGGGTCACACAGCAGCTCATGGCTGTTGCCAGGCGCCACTGCAAGGGGCGCGTTATTTCCTGCCTGGAGGGCGGCTATGTGCTCAGCCCTCTGGCCCGCAGCGTTGCTGCACACGTTAAGGTGCTGATTGGCGCCGACTAAAGTAAATCCATGGACAAGCACTACCTGACCCCTCTCTTTACACCGGAATCCGTTGTTGTATTCGCCGGACGCCTCGATGAGCCAAACACCCAGACGGCACAGGCAGTCGCGCTGATCGAGGCCCTGCGCGCCCAGCGCTTCACCGGTACGCTGCAATTCCTGGACATCCAGACCACCGGCACACTGGCGGACCTGGCCCAGGCCAAGGCCGATCTGGCCATCATTGCCCTGGCGGACAAGGACATCGCTCCCGCCCTTGAGCTGGCAGGCCGCATGGCATGCCGTGCGGCGCTGGTTATCTCCAGCGGAATTGGGGCAGAGGTGTCGGCAGAGCTGAAAAAAATCGCCCGCCGCGAAGGCATCCACTTACTGGGACCCAACTCGCTGGGCATTCAGCGACCCCAATTGCAGCTCAACGCCTCGGCGGCTGGTCCGTTGGCGGGCAAAGGTTCACTGGCGCTGGTCTCGCAGTCAGGCGCGCTGACTTCCAGCATGCTGGACTGGGCACGCAGCAATGGCGTCGGGTTTTCATCGGTCATATCTCTGGGACCCCACACCTCGGTGGATATTGCGCAGGCGCTCGACTTTTTGGCCAATGACGGACAAACGCACAGCATCGTGGTCTACATGGAGGGCATTTCGAGTGCCCGCCGGTTCATGAGCGCGCTGCGCTCGGCCGCCAATGCCAAGCCCGTGGTGGTGCTGAAGGCCGGGCGCAAGCCTGGAGGCAACGAGGCGGCGCAGACCCATAGCGGCGCCATCGTAGGCAGTGATGATGTGTTTGACGCGGCGCTGCGCCGTGCGGGCGCCGTGCGTGTACGCTCATTTGTCGCCCTGTTTTCGGCTGCAAAATGCCTGGCTTCGCGTTACCGGCCTGTGGGCAAGCGCCTGGCCATCGTCACCAATGGCGGCGGCCCAGGTGTGTTGGCGGCCGACTGGGTGAACGAGATATCGCTGCAACTGGGCAAGCTTTCCGCCGAGTCGGTCACCGCACTCAAGCCAGTGCTGCCAGCGTTGGCCTCGCTGACCGATCTGATCGACCTGTCAGAAGATGCCGGCCCCGAACACTTCAAGGCCGCCATTTCTGCCGCCGAAAAGGACCGCCAGATTGACGGTATGCTGGCCATCTACTCGCCCAAGGCGGGTGGTGATGCGGCAGCCGTGGCCACCGCGCTGGCAGAGGTAAAACGCACCATTGGCAAGCCCCTGTTGTCCTGCTGGATGGGTGACGCATCGGTGGGTGCTGCGCGCAGCATTCTGAACGAAGCCGCAATTCCCAGTTTCCGCACGCCTGAAGCTGCGGTAGGCGCGTTTGGCAACCTGGCTTCGTTCTACCAGAACCAGCTGCTGCTGCAGCAGACGCCGCCACCGCTGTCCACACTGGCCAAGCCCGATATCGAAGGTGCGCGACTGGTGATTGAAAGCGTGCTGGCCGAGCGGCGCAAGGTGTTGACCGAGATGGAATCCAAGACCCTGTTGTCTGCCTTCCATATCCCCGTCACCAGCACCATGCTGGCGCGCAGCGCCAACGAGGCGATGATGATCGCCACGCAGCTGGGTTTCCCGGTCGCGCTCAAAATTGACTCACCCGACATCAGCCACAAGTCCGATGTACAGGGTGTGGCGCTGAATATTGTCAACGCCACCGGCGTGCGCGATGCCTACAACGACATGGTGCAAGCGGTTGCCCGACTGCAACCCAAGGCGCGCATCAATGGCGTCACGGTGCAAAACATGGCCAGTGCCAAACGCGGACGCGAAATTTACATCGGCCTGGTCACCGATGACCCGTTTGGCCCGGTGATTGCCTTTGGCGCCGGTGGCACCATGATTGAACTCATCAATGACCGGGCCATGGAGTTGCCACCGCTGAACCAGTTTTTGGCGCACCGCCTCATTGAACGTTCACGCGTGGCAGAAACGCTGGGTGAGTGGCGTGGCAACGCAGCCGTCAACATGGACGCGCTGGAGCAAGTGCTGTTGCGTGTTTCTGAGATGGTCTGTGAGCTGCCCCAACTGCGGGAAATGGACATCAACCCCTTCATCGTCGACGAGCACGGCGCTGTAGCGGTGGATGCGCGCATCGTCATCGACCATGCATCACAGTCGCATGCCAATAGTTCGGGCTCAAACAGCTATGCACATCTGGCCATACTGCCCTACCCGGCCCGCTACGCACAGGTGTGGCCACTGCCCGGCGGTGGCGAGTACTCGGTGCGGCCGATCCGTCCGGACGATGCGCAGATGCTGCAGGATTTAATGCAGCACCTCTCGCCTGAGAGCCGCTACTTCCGCTTTGTGTCCTCGATCACCGAGTTGCCGCCTACCATGCTGGCGCGCTTCACACTGATTGACTATGACCGCGAAATGGCCCTGGTAGCCGTTTTCAAGGAACGTGTGGCCGGTGCCGATGGCGAATTCACCGAGACCGAGCGCATCATCGGTGTATCACGCTACATCACCAACCCCGACCAGTCCAGCTGCGAATTTGCACTCGTGGTGTCTGACGACTTCAGTGGCAAAGGGCTGGGCTCGCGTCTGATGCTCAGCATCATGGACGTGGCCCGCGAGAAAGGCCTTGCCGAGATGGACGGGCTGGTGCTGGCCAACAACCCCGGCATGCTCAAACTCATGCGCAGCCTGGGTTTCTCGGTCAAGACATTTACCGAAGACGCAGACTTCAAACTGGTATCCCACGCGCTGTAACGATAAATATCAGGAGACTCCCATGCCCGCACTTGAATGGTCGCAAGACTTCGTGCTCGACTTGCCCCAGATGGACGACACACACCAGGAGTTTGTGGAACTGCTGGCTGCTGTAGAGACTGCCGCCGACGATGCCGTGATCGCAGCTTGGCAACAGCTGGTGGCACATACCGAAACCCATTTCAGCCGCGAAGACCGCTGGATGGTGGAGACCCGTTTTGCCGCCAGCAACTGCCACAGCATGCAGCACAACGTGGTGCTGCAAGTGATGCAGCAGGGTGCCGAGCACGGCCTGGAGGGCGACTTGGCGATGGTGCGCCAGATGGCCAGCGAGCTGGCAGTTTGGTTCCCGCAACATGCACATTCCATGGAC
>JAIPDC010000129.1 GCA_021737865.1 Rhodoferax sp. | reverse complement strand
TTGGCGTGAAGCGGGTTGGGTGCTGCGGGCCGTGATTGTGCTGGGTTTGTTGGGCTATGGTTGGCGACTGGCCGGTATCTCGATGGAATATGTCGACGGTTACCGCAGCGTCGTGCGCAACTTCTACAGCCAGTTGCGTGTTTCAGAGCAGCAAGATCCGCCGCACGGTACCTTGCGAGCCATGCGCCACGGCCAGGTGACCCATGGCGAGCAGTACATGGACGATGCGCTGCGCCGTCAGCCTACGGCCTATTACTGCGAAAAATCGGGAGTTGGGCGGGTCCTGCGCAGTCTTGAAAAAGCGCCGCCGCTCAAGTTGGGTGTCTTGGGCCTCGGTGTCGGCACGCTGGCGACCTATGGCCGTGCCGGTGACGAGACGCGCATGTACGAAATCAACGAGCAGGTGCTGGACCTGGCACGCCGTGATTTCACCTACCTCAGCGATAGCCCGGCCAAGATTGTCTCGGTGTTGGGCGATGGTCGCCTGATGCTGGAGCGTGAAGAGCCACAACAGTTTGATGTGTTGGTGATGGACGCCTTTTCGGGCGACTCAATCCCCACGCATTTGTTGACCCTGGAGGCAATGCAAATCTATATGCGCCACCTCAAACCCGATGGTTTGCTGGCCGTGCATATCACCAATCACTATCTTGACCTCAAACCCGTGATGGCTGGCGCCGCCAATCATTTTGGCAAGTCGGCGCTGGTCTTTGATTTGGACCCGGCGGCCGATGACGCCTTTTGCCGCCATACAGTGTGGGTTGTGATTGGCAACGAAGAGCGCCTGCAAAGTCTGGTGACAGCGCAAGGCGGATCGGTGCCGCTGCCGCCCACACCAGGTTTCAAACCCTGGACCGACAGCTTTTCCAACCTGTTTGGTATTTTGAAGTGACGATCGGCGTCCGGCGTACAGTGTTACTCAATTCAGCAATAGCACGGGCTCGATTGCCTCGCCTTGGGCTACGATACGCCCAATGATGGCGGTATGCACATAGCCCAATTTCTTCAGGGCCAGCACACAGCCATTGACATTGTGCGCCGGCACGCTGGCTAGCAATCCGCCGGCAGTTTGCGGGTCAAAAATCAACGGGTAGCGCGGGTGTTTGGCGAACTGCGCAAGGTTGCGCAGCGCCCGGCGCAGGCGGGCATTGGCGGGCTGCAAAGAGCTGACGATGCCAGCGGCCACGGTTTCTTCCGCTCCCTCCAGCAAGGGTAAGGCAGACAGCACCAGCTCTGCATCCACACCTGAAGGCTTGGTCATCTCCACCAGATGGCCCAGCAAGCCAAAGCCGGTCAGATCGGTACACGCCGTGGCGCCAAATTCACGCAGGCATTGCGCACCCAGCTGGTTGGACTGCACCATCGACTGAAGTGCCGCGTCAATCCAGCGCCCGCGGGCCGCCAGCCGGGCGTGGGCAGCAAACAGCGTGCCGGTGCCGATGGGTTTGGTCAATATCAGCATATCGCCAGCTTGCATACCGCTTTTGCGTGTGACACCGACGAGGTGCTCGTCGAGCAGGCCGTTGACGGCAAAGCCCAGCGCCAGTTCAGACCCCTCGCCAGTGTGGCCGCCTACCAGTGCACAGCCGGCCGCGTTGAGGACTTCTACCGCACCGCACATCATCTGAAAAAGCAGGTCTTCGACCTTGGCTTCAAGGCCCGGCGGCACGGTTGCAATGGCGGTAGCCGATTGTGGCTCGGCACCCATGGCGAAAATATCCCCTAGCGCATGGTTGGCCGCTACCTTGCCAAACAGATAGGGGTCGTCTACAAAGGCCCGAAAAAAGTCCACCGAATGCACCAGTGCCTTGCCCGCAGGCACCCGTACCACAGCGGCATCGTCCGGGTCGTTCAGGCCAATCAGGACGTCCGGTCGGTTCAACACCTGAAGCTGGCCCAAGGCCCTCGACAGCACGGTCGCACCCACTTTGGCGCCGCAGCCGCCACACCGCATGGCCAGGGCCGAGAGCGCTTGCAGGCTTTCCTGCGGATTCAGTGCCAATTGCGAAGGCACGTTGGTGGATGCTGCAGGCTGGCTCTGCATCACCCCGAACTCTGAAAACTTGCGCATGAAGCTGCGGTCGATGTGGTCTTTCCAGCGCCAGACCCAAGGCCCCCAGAAGCCCAGCGCCCCGCGCGAAGCCACGGCAAATTTATCGCCCGTGCTGATCAACGCCAGCCACTTGCTTTGCGGGTGGTACGCCTTGAGCGCCTGGCCGCGCACGCTCAAGCGCAGGTTGTCCGCCAGTGGTGGACCCATGCGCACCGCAAACACACCGGCTTTCTCCAGCGGATGCTGGTCCATGGCGGCAATATCGCCCGCCGCAAAAATGCGCCCGTCACTGACACTTTGCAACTGGTCGTTGACCCGTATGAAACCACCGTCATTGAGCGCCAGTCCGGTGGACTGCAGCCATGGCGCTCCCACGGCTTGTGTGACCCACATGGTTTCATCGGCCGGCACCAACGTGCCATTGGCGCACCGCAGTTGCCCTGGTTGCACCTCGATCACGTCGCACTTCAAATGCACTTGCACACCGCGCTCGGCCAGCACGCGGGCAAACTTGTGCCGCACCCTGGGGTTGTGCGTGGGCAGCACGCTGTCCGACGCACTCAGGATGTGAAATTCCAGCAGATTCGGGTTGTGGCCACGGGTCTGCAGTTCCTGGCGCAGCCGGTACTGCATGGACAAAATCAACTCCACCCCACCCGCACCTGCGCCGACCACCGCCACCCGCAGCAGGCCGTGGGTGTGCTGTTGCACGCGCGCCAGCAGCGCCAGCCAGCGGGCATTGAAGCGGGTAATGGGCTTGACTGGGGTTGCGTGGGCCGCCGCACCCGCCACGCCATTCAGGCGCGGGGTCGAACCGATATTGATCGACAAAAAATCATAGGGCACCGGCGGTCGGTTACTGCATAGCACTTTTTGCGCCGCGCGGTCGATGCCAGTCACTTCGTCGCAGTACAGGCGGGCACCGGCAAACCCCGCCAATCGGGCCAGGTCGATATGCACCTCGTCATAGCTGTAATGGTCAGCGATGTAACCGGGCAACATACCCGAATACGGGGTGTGGACATCGGTACAGATCACGGTCAGGCGCACCCCTGGCTCGGGCTGCATACCCCATCGCTTGAGCACACCCACATGGCTGTGGCCACCACCAATCAGCACAATATCGCGGGCAATGGGTTGGGTTGGTTTTTGCATGAAAAAAGGGGGGGTAATAATAGTAAAAACGAATCTGCCGCACCATCGGATCACCAGCGCACGGTGCGCACCCTAGAAGCTGAGCCCGTTGGGCAGACAATCACCCTCTGCTTCTTCCTGGACTCAGACACCGATGCACTCTTCATCTTTTGTATTGCCAGTCTGGCACGCAGCCCATGAGGCCCGCACCGCCGATGCCAGCCAACTGGCTGATTTGTTGTGCGCCAGCCGCGCGCGCACCCTGGCGCTGGTAGATGCCTACGCCCAGACTTTGGGCCCAGCCCTGCCGGTACCGTATGCGTACCAGCTCAACCCGCCGCTGTGGGAGCTGGGACATATCGGCTGGTTTCAGGAGTTTTGGGTGTCGCGCAACCCGCAGCGCCTGCAAGGCGTGGCGGCAGACCCGGCTTGCCCGCGCGCGCAATCCCTGCTGCCCCAGGCCGATACACTGTACAACTCCAGTCTGGTGCCGCACCCCAGCCGCTGGACCTTGGTGCTGCCCGACTTGGTCGCTAGCAAAAACTATCTGGCCCAGGTGCTGCAAGAAACGCTGGCGCTGCTGAACAATAGCCCCGAAGGCGATGCTGCGCTGTACTTTTACCGGCTCGCGCTGCTGCATGAAGACATGCACAGCGAGGCTGCGGTGTACATGGCACAAGCCCTTGGCCTGCCCTTGCCAGCCGATTTGGCGCTGGCTCGGCCCTGCACCCCGCCCAAACGCCAAGTCGATACCGCCCCGCGCTGCCAGCTTGACGCCACCAACTGGCAGCTCGGCAGCACGCAGCAGGGCCCAGGCGATCAGCCACAGGGGGGTTTTGTGTTCGACAACGAGTTGATGGCGCACACCATAGCTTTGCCAGCTTTTGAGATGGATAGCCAGCCGGTGTCGTGGCAAAGCTACCTGCCATTTGTGGCACAAGGCGGCTACACCGAGGCCCGATGGTGGAGCGAGCCAGGCTGGCAATGGCTGCAATCGGGGCAGGGCCGCAGTCTGCCGCAGGCGCGGCAAACCATGGGCCCCCAACTTTGCCCGCGTTACCTGCGCCAGCAAGCGGACGCACTTGGCACAGACGGCTGGCAGCACTGCCATTTTGGCCAGTGGCAAGCGCTTGATTTGGCCGCACCGGCCTGCCATTTGAGCTATTTTGAAGCGCAGGCATGGTGCTGCTGGGCCGGTCGGCAGTTGCCCACCGAGGCGCAGTGGGAGTTGGCTGCACTGCGCGCGCCCGATTTTCAGTGGGGCGAAGTCTGGGAGTGGACTGCCAGCATCTTTGCCCCCTACCCAGGCTTTGTGGCCCACCCTTACCGCGATTACTCCGCGCCCTGGTTTGGCGATCGGCCCGTGCTGCGTGGCGCCAGCCTGGCCACCTCGGCGCGCATGGCACACCCCAACTACCGAAATTACTTCGCACCCGAGCGCAACGATGTGCATAGCGGCTTCAGAACCTGCGCTTTGACACGCTGAGAGCCCGCCGTCGCATCAGGCGCCCGCCCATAGCACGGCGAAACGGCCTTGTTCTGGCACCGGTGCATCGGTCCAGACCACCGGCTCGGCAAAACCCGCCGCACGTAGCAAATGCGTGAAACCAGTCACCGTCCATTTATAAGAGTTTTCGGTGTGCAGGCGCTCGCCCTGCACAAACGCCCGGCTGCCTTCTGGCCAGTTGACGCGCAGATCGCGTTGGGCCACCAAATGCATCTCGATGCGTGAGTCGACCGGATTGAACAAGGCCAGATGCGCCCAGTCTGCCAGGTGCATATCGCTGCCCACCAGGCGGTTGACATTGCTGATCAGGTTGCGGTTGAAGGCAGCTGTCACACCAAGCGCATCGTCGTAAGCGGCCTGCAATTCCAGCGGATCTTTCACCAAATCGACCCCAATCAGCAACCCGCTACCTGCTGCCGTACCGCACGCCGTGCGCACCTGGCGCAAAAATTCCAGCGCCTGGTCTGGCGTGAAATTGCCAATACTGGAGCCTGGGTAAAACAGTACCCGTGGCTCGGCGTTGGGCGCACCAGCCTCGGGCGGTAAAGTGAGTTGGCGCGAAAAATCCAGCCCAATGCCCAGCATCTCGATCGCCGGGTACTGACGCTGCAAGCTGCCCAAAGCCGCACGCAAGAAGTCAACCGAAATATCTACCGCCACATACCGTACCGGGGCCAATACCTCAAACAAACTGGCTGCCTTATTGCAGTTGCCGGCGCCTAGGTCGATCAGCGTGGCACCGCGCGGAATGTGCTGTGCCATAGCCACAGCCTGCGCCTGAAAAATGGCGGCTTCGGTGCGGGTGGGATAGTACTCGGGCAACTCGGTAATGGCCTCGAACAAGCGCGAGCCCAAGGCATCGTAGAGAAATTTGGGCGATACCTCGGCCCCGCCTGCCTGCAAATTGGCGCTCAAACCCTGGATCAGTTCATGCCGAATGGCTTCGGCGCTGTCGTGGTGAAGCTGGATAAATTGGGGCATTTTCATGGCTGCATTGCGGTGATCAGGGGGTCAATCGTAGCCTGCCGGGCTGATTTTGCCGTTTCTGAGTACTATTGCCCACCTGAAAGGCGCACCTTTACCTGCGCCGATAGGTTCAACCTTAGTTCTTGAAAGCTCTGCATGCTCGATCAAACATCCCGTCGCACCGCCCTTAAAGCCCTCGTCTTCAGCACCGCGCTGGGCCAGTTGGCCCCGGCAATGGCTGAAAACGTGTTCAAAATCACCGCCATTCCCGATGAATCCCCGACCGAGCTGGCCCGCAAAGCCGCCCCATTGGTGAAATACCTGGAGCAAAAGTTGGGCATGAAAGTGGAATACACCCCGGTATCCGACTACGCTGCAGCGGTCGAAACCCTGGCCAACAAGCAAGTGGACATGGCCTGGTTTGGTGGCTTTACCTTTGTGCAAGCCCATGTGCGCTCGGGTGGCAAAGCCGTGCCCCTGGTGCAGCGCGAGGAAGACGAAAGGTTCAAATCCGTTTTTATCACCGCACAACCCGGCATTCAAACGCTGGCGGACCTCAAAGGCAAAACTCTGAGTTTTGGCTCCGCCTCAAGCACCTCGGGCCACCTGATGCCGCGCAATTTCATGCTCGACGCCCAGGTGGACCCAGACAAAGACCTCAAGCGGGTGGCATTCTCTGGCGCGCACGACGCCACCATTGCCGCAGTGGCCTCCGGCAAGGTCGATGCGGGCGCACTCAATATTTCGGTCTGGGACAAATTTGTTTCCGATAAAAAAGTCGATACCAGCAAGGTGCGGGTGTTCTACACCACGCCGCCTTATTTTGATTACAACTGGACGGTCCACGCCGATATGCCGCAGGTCCTGAAAGAGAAAATTACGCGTGCCTTTCTCGACCTCAACAGCAACACCGCCGAAGGCAAAGAGCTGCTGAGCCTGCAGCGCGCCACCCGCTTTGTGCCGACCCAGGCGGCCAACTACAAAGGCATCGAGGCCGCCGCACGCAATGCTGGTCTGCTGAAATAGTGTGAGCACTCTATTTTTCATGGCTGCTCGCGCCTGCCGCATACGCGCTGGTACCAGTCGTCCGCTTCATTGAAACATGACACTGGTGCTCATGGGCTGCTCGGCCAGCCACCCTGCTGCCAAGTCTTCTAGTGCGCCCGCCCTCAAGGCGCTGAGTTTGCGTGTGGTGCCAGGCGAACAAGTCGCAGTCATCGGCCCCTCGGGCGCCGGCAAAACCACTTTGCTGCAGGTTCTGGCCTGCGCGCTCAAACCTGCACAAGGCCAGTTGCTGCTCAACGGGGTGGACCCCTGGGCGCTGCCTACCCACGCCTTGCAGCGCTTGCGCGGCCAGTTATTTTTGGCACCCCAGGTGCCGCCCTTGCCGCCGCGCCAGCGGGTGGTAACCGCCGTTTTGGCGGGTCGCTTGCCCGCCTTGGGGCTGTGGGCCAGCCTGGCCAGTCTGCTTTACCCGCAGCCGCTGGACTTGGCCGATGCGGCGCTGGCACGCTTTGATCTGTCAGACAAGTTGTTTGAGCGGGTCGATCGACTCTCAGGGGGCGAGCGCCAGCGGGTTGGGCTGGCGCGGCTGGCAGTGTCGCACGCCAAACTGCTGCTGGTGGACGAGCCCTTGTCCGCACTCGACCCCGAACGTGCCCGTCAAGCCTGCGAATCGCTCACTGCGGTGGCGCGTGAACACCAAGCGACGCTGATTGCCACGCTGCACCATGTCGAGATGGCGCTGGCACACTTTGGACGCATCGTTGGCCTGCGCGATGGCGAAATCGCCTTTGACTTGCCAGCAACCCAGGTTTCGACGGCTCTGCTGCGCGATCTGTACGCCCGCCACCCAGACGAACTGACCGGTGCGGCCCCGGCGGTGGACTTTGCGGCCACCGCGCAGCCGGTGCTGGCCGCCAGTTGCCGATGACGCTGCCAAGCATTTTGACAAACGCCCCAACACCCCGGCGCCGCGACCCCGCTTGGCTGGGTCGGGTGTTTGCGGTCGTGACCACGCTGGCTATCGCCTGGCCGGTGCTGGTGCTGGCCGAATTCAAGCCATGGCTGTTGTTCAGCCCGGAGAGCTTGGCACCGACACTGCATTTCCTGGCCGATTTTTTCCCGCCCACGCTCGAGCCCAATTTTTTGGCCCTGGTATTGCGCGAAACCTGGCGCACCGTGGCCATTGCCACCGCTGGCATCAGCCTGGCGCTGGTATTGGCCATACCGCTGGCGCTACTGGCGACGCGCACCTTGTCAGTGTCGGCGCTGGCCGGCCCGATGACCCCTTTGCCCTGGCTGGTGCGCCAGGCCGTGCGCTGGTTGCTGATGCTGCTGCGCAGCGTGCCCGAGCTCATCTGGGCGCTGATTTTTGTGCGGGTGGTGGGCCTGGGGCCGACCTCTGGCGTGCTGGCGATTGCACTCACTTACGCCGGAATGCTGGGCAAGGTGTATGCCGAAATACTGGAATCTGGTGATGCCCATCCTAGCCATAGCCTGCTGCGCAATGGTTGCGGGCGGTTGCAGGCTTTCTTTTACGGCCTACTGCCGCAAAGCGCCACCGAGCTGACCAGCTACACCGTTTACCGTTGGGAATGCGCGATTCGCTCGTCTGCTGTGCTGGGTTTTGTCGGTGCGGGGGGGCTGGGGCAGCAGATGGATGCCTCGATGAAAATGTTCAACGGCGGCGAGGTTGCCACCCTGCTGCTGGTCTTCATGGTGCTGGTGTGGCTGGCAGATTTAACCAGCGGACTGCTCAGAAAGGCTTTGGCATGACTGAGTCACTAACACACAGGCGCCAGCCAGGGCCGTCCACCCCACAACGCATGGTACCGGTGCGTCCGCCCTCGATCTGGAACCCGCGCTGCAAGGCGTGTTGGCTCAATCTGGGTTTGCTGGTGCTGGTGGGGGGCAGTTTTGCCTCCCTTGACTTGCAGTGGGGCAAGTTTTTATCGGTCGACGCGCTGGCAGCCATGGGCCGCTTTGCGCGGGAACTGCTGGTGCCGCAAACTGACGCTGCGTTTTTGCGTAAAGTCTTGTGGGCCTCGCTGGAAACCTTGGCCATGTCAGCCCTGGGTACCGCGTTGGCCGCCATCGCCGGCCTGGCGCTGGCCTTGCCGGCCGCCAAAACCCACGCCGCAGACTCGGCGCGGTGGCGCGGCATGACCCGCTTGCTGCTCAACGCCCTGCGCAGTATTCCGGAGCTGGTGTGGGCCGCCTTGCTGCTGATTTCTGCCGGCCTGGGACCGCTGGCGGGAACCTTGGCCTTGGCATTGCATACCACGGGCGTGCTGGGTCGGCTGTTTGCCGAAACCTTTGAGAATCAGCCCCAAGGTCCGTCCCAGGCACTGCGCGTGCGCGGAGTGCGCGAGCTACTGGTGTTTTGCTACGCCGACCTGCCCACCGCCTTGCCCCAGTTGGTGAGTTACACCTTGTACCGCTGGGAAAACAACATTCGCGCCGCTGCCGTGCTGGGGGTGGTCGGCGCTGGCGGCCTGGGGCAAATGCTGGCCTTTCACATGGGCTTGTTCCAGATGATGGAAACCAGCACCGTACTGATCGCCATGATGGTGCTGGTCGCGCTGGTCGATGGCCTAAGTTACCTGGCCCGACTGGCCTTGCAACGTTAAGGGCGCATTCACACTTGACGAATTCAACGCCCATGGTTCAGTGGACAATGCTGAGTGGTCAAGAAATGAGTGAAGTTTAGCCATTCTTAGCCGCCAATTACCAGTGGTTCCGCGATGTGGAAAAATTCTTCGCCCTCGAAGAGCACCCGCCAGCCGCCGGCATCGCGGGTAAATGCCATGGTCTGTGGCACGTCGGCCGCCTTGGGCGCGCCGCCGACGAACAGAATGCGGCGCTGGCCAAGCAGACCTTTGGGCATTTTCCATTGCAGCACGACGGTCGCGGTAGCATCGTGGCCGCGCCGAATCACCCCGGCCTGACATTCCGTTACCTTAGGCAAGCCATGCCAAATGGCAGAAGCAGCAGGTGTCTGATCGCGGACTTTTCAAGCTAAATGCAGCCGGCAGTGTCTGACCATGGCTTGAATCAGTCGGTATGCTGGAACATGCTTGGTGCGGCGAGATCGGCCGGCGGTGCAGTGATGGCGGGTTTTCAGCGATGGGTGGCGAACAGTTCACCGCCTGCCGGCTAGCGTGCAGCCCGTTACCATTACCAGCATGAAAAAGAACACTCTTGCCGCCAATGCCGCCTGCCCCTGCGACAGTGGTCAGACTTATGGCGGCTGCTGCGGACCCTGGCACGCCGGGTTGGCCCTGGGGGTGCACGCGCCCACGCCCGAGGCACTGATGCGATCACGCTACAGCGCTTACGCGCTGGGCTTGATCGACTATCTGCTGGCCACCTGGCACCCGTCTAGCGCGCCGGGCGAATTGGAACTGCCCCCAGTGAAATGGCTGGGTCTGGAGGTACGCCACGCCCAGACCACGGGCGACGCTGGCGTGGTGGAGTTTGTGGCCCGCTACCGCGAAAACGGACGCGGCGGGCGTATGCACGAGATCAGCCGGTTTGTGTGTGAAGAGGGCTGTTGGCTCTATATCGACGGACAGATGCCGGAGTCTCAGTGACCATGGGGTGCGATTCAAAGTGATATGGCAATTCGGTTTTGCCCCCTCGCCCCAGCGGGGAGAGGGCTGGGGTGAGGGGCTTCCACAGGTTCCAGATTTCTTTCAATAATGCAAAACATGCACCCCTCACCCTAACCCTCTCCCCGCT
>JAIPDC010000128.1 GCA_021737865.1 Rhodoferax sp. | reverse complement strand
ATGGAGACGCAAAAGGACATCAAGAAGGTATACATCCTGGGGCAGAACTACTCTCACGGTGTTCAAGTTGCAAAGTTTGCAAAGGAAACCCTGGCACGCAAGCGCCCCGACATACAAGTCGTCGGCGAAGATCTGCACCCGTTGGCTCAGGTGCGTGACTTTGCTCCGTATATCGCCAAGATCAAGGCATCCGGCGCAGACACAGTTATCACCGGGAACTGGGGCTCCGACCTCTCCCTGTTGATCAAGGCGGCCAATGAGAATGGCTACACCGGCAAGTTCTTCACCTACTACGCTGGTGTGACCGGCACCCCCACCGCGCTGGGTTCCAATGGCGCCGGTCGTGTGTACCAGGTGGCGTACAACCACTACAACATGGGCGGTCAGATGGATAAGTGGATGAACGAGTTCAAGGCCAAGTACAACGACGACTTTTATACCGGCTCCACCATTCGCATCTATCAGGTGCTGGGCGCTGCCATGGCCAAAGCCAAGTCGACTGACCCTGTCAAGGTGGCCGCCGCCCTGGAGGGTCTCAAGTTCGACAGCTTCAACGGTGAAGTTGAAATGCGCAAGACCGACCACCAGTTGCAGCAGCCGTTGTACATAACGGTCTGGCAAAAGGCCGACAAGAAGTATGCCTACAGCCCTGAAAACACCGGCATGACATTGGCGCCCCTCAAGGAATACCCCAACTACGTTTCCAGCACGCCAACGAGTTGCCAGATGAAACGCCCCTGATCCCCTGGGCACTTGAACAGGAGCCCGAGCGGGGTGCCGCTGCGGGCTCTTTTACTTTGAGGAAGGTCGCTTGACCATGGAGTTTTTCATTATCTCGATGCTCAACGGGCTGAGTTATGGCCTGTTGTTGTTCATGCTGAGTTCCGGCCTGACCCTGATTTTCAGCATGATGGGTGTGCTGAATTTTGCCCACGCCAGTTTCTACATGTTAGGCGCTTATGTCGGGTACACGGTATCGCGTTGGGTGGGCTTTTGGCCTGCCTTGATTATTGCGCCAATCGTGGTTGGCGCGATGGGAGCGGCCTTTGAGCGCGTGTGTCTGCGCCGTGTGCACAAGTTTGGGCATGTGCCCGAGTTGCTGATCACCTTTGGCTTGTCGTATGTGGTGCTTGAACTGGTCCAATTGGTATGGGGGCGTATCGCCCTGGAGTTTCGCCCGCCCGAGACGCTGCAGGGCCCTGCGTTTACGCTGGTCAATCATTCCGTCAATGGCCTGAAGGTGCTGTGGGGTGTCGCGCCGGCTGAACTGTGCAGTGCCGCGGATGCCGCGGTGCGGGTGGTGTGTTCACCCTTTCCGGCGACCCGTGGTTTCATGATGTTGGTGGCGTTGGTGATGCTGGTGGGTGTGTGGCTCTTGCTGACCCGCACGCGAATTGGTCTGGTGATCCAATCGGCCTTGACCCACCCGGATGCGGTTGAGGCGCTGGGGCATAACGTGCCGAAAATTTTCATGCTGGTGTTTGGTGCCGGTGCGGGCTTGGCTGGTTTGGCCGGAGTCATTGGCGGCAGTACTTTTCTGACCGAGCCGGCCATGGCCGCAACGGTTGGCTCTGTGATCTTTGTCGTGGTCGTGGTGGGCGGCATGGGGTCGCTGTCGGGTGCTTTCCTGGCATCTGTATTGATCGGAGTCATACAGACTTTTGCGGTCGCTTTTGACTTTTCGGTGGGTACCTTGGCGCAGCAGATAGGCGTTCACCTGAGCGATGCCGCCATGAGTAACTCATTTGTGAAGCTGACGTTGTCGCAGGTTGCGCCCATACTGCCGTACCTGTTCCTGGTCCTGATACTGATCTTCCGGCCCAAAGGCTTGTTGGGCACGCGAGAGGGATAGAACATGACAAGCAGCAATAAAACCAAGCCGGTCAATGTGGGGCGTTGGGTGACCTGGGGCCTGTTTGCCCTGGTGCTTTTGGTGGCACCGCTTGTATTTACCAGTGGATTGGGTATGACAGTGCTGTCGCAAATGGGCATTGCCATCATTGCCTGTCTGTCATACAACATGCTGTTGGGGCAGGGCGGCATGTTGAGCTTTGGCCATGCGGTGTACACCGGTTTAGGGGCATTCCTGGCCATTCATGCCCTCAACGCCGTGTCCAGCGGTTCGCTGCCGATTCCTGTTTCGGCAGTTCCGCTTGTCGGCGGGATGGCGGGTATGGGCTTTGCAGCGCTTTTTGGCTACGTCACCACGCGCAAGGCGGGCACAACCTTCGCAATGATCACCATGGGCATGGGTGAGCTTGTGTTTGCCATGTCGCTGATGATTCCCGAATTTTTCGGGGGCGAGGGCGGGGTTTCGGGGAATCGGGTTACTGGTAACGCATTTCTGGGCATCACCTATGGTCCGCCGATTCAGGTTTACTACCTGATTGCGGTGTACACCTTTGTGTCGGTTGTCCTGATGTTTGCCTTCACCCGAACGCCCTTGGGGCGTATGCTCAACGCGGTGCGGGACAACCCCGAGCGGGTGGAGTTCGTGGGCTACAACACGCAGCGCATCCGCTACACGGCGTTCATCATTGCCGGGTTTTTTGCCGGCATTTCCGGTGGCCTGGGTGCATTGAACTTTGAGATTGTGACGGCCGAGGTGGTGCATGCTGCACGTTCAGGGGCTTATCTGCTGTTTACTTTTCTGGGCGGGGCAACCTTCTTTTTTGGTCCCATCATTGGCGCTGTCCTGATGGTGCTGGCCTTTGTGCTGTTCAGTGAGTTCACCAAAGCCTGGTTGCTTTATCTCGGGCTGATATTTTTGTTCATGGTCATGTACGCGCCTGGTGGTTTTGCCAGCCTGATCATGATGAATTTGCGCGTAGCCGCCTTTGGCAAGCTGCGGCAGTTGTGGGTCAGTTATCTTGCGCTTGCGGCTACCAGCCTGATCGCACTGGCGGGAGCTGCGGCCATGGTCGAAATGACCTATCACCTGCAACTCAGCTCATCGGAAGGATCAGACATCAAATTCATGGGCGTCACGCTCAATACCACCGCGCTGGATAACTGGGCGGGGGCCGCAGCCATCCTGGCGGTGGGGATCGTGCTGTTCGAGATTGCCCGTCGCCGGTTTGCGCGTCAATGGGAAGAAATTCAGGCGTTCATTGAAACAAAGATGAACAGGGAAGACACGCCATGACCACAGCAGACACATTCGCGCTTGAATTGAAAGACTTGCGCAAAAGTTTTGGCAAGACCGAAATCATTCGCGGCGTCAATCTGGCGGTGCGCCATGGGGAGCGTGTTGCCATCATCGGACCCAACGGGGCGGGCAAGTCGACACTGTTCAATCTCATTAGTGGTCGTTTTGGCGCAAGCAGCGGTGATGTGCTGCTGAACGGGACTTCCATCACCGGCAAGAAGCCCTATGAAATCAACCGCCTGGGCCTGTCGCGCAGCTTTCAGATCACCAATATTTTTCCCAAGCTGAGCGTCTTTGAAAATCTGCGCTGCAGTGTGTTGTGGAGCCTGGGCTACAAATACACCTTCTTCAAATTTCTTGCCAACCTGGGTGACGCAAATGCCCGGGCAAACGAGTTGCTAAAAATGGTCAACCTAGAGAAAAAGCATGACGTATTGGCAGTCAACCTGACGTATGCCGAGCAGCGCGCGTTGGAAATCGGTATCACCATCGGTGGCGGTGCCAATGTGATTTTGCTGGACGAACCGACCGCTGGCATGAGCAAGAGCGAGACGACGCGCTTTATCGCACTGATCAAGCAGGTGACCGAGGGCAAGACTTTGCTGACGGTGGAACACGACATGGGTGTGGTGTTTGGCTTGGCCGACAAAATCGCTGTGGTGGTCTATGGCGAGGTGATTGCCTTTGATACACCTGACGCAGTGCGGGCCAATGCGCGGGTCCAGGAAGCCTATCTGGGCTCGTCTGTTGCGGATGCGCAGGCGGTGGGGCACTGATGATGCTAAAAGTTTCGAATCTACATGCCTACTACGGCAAGAGCCATGTGTTGCACGGCGTCAATATGGATGTCCACGCGGGCGAAATTGTGGCGCTGCTGGGGCGCAACGGCTCGGGCCGGTCCACCACCGCCAAGGCCGTCATGGGCTTGGTCGACTGTCAGGGCTCGGTGCTCTGGAAGGGTCAGGAGACATTGGGCTTGAAGACCTTCGAGATTGCCCATCTGGGTCTGGGCTACGTGCCGGAGAGCCGCGACATTTTCCCCAAGTTGACCGTGCACCAGAACCTGCTGCTGGGTCAGAAGCGGGGACAAAAGAGCCCGCGCTGGTCGTTTGATGACATGTACAAGATGTTTCCTCGCCTGAAGGAGCGCGAGCACACGGAAGCCGGGGTACTGTCGGGTGGCGAGCAACAAATGCTGACCCTTTGCCGCACGCTGATGGGTGACCCGGACCTGATCATCATCGATGAGCCGACCGAAGGACTGGCGCCCAAGATTGTCGAACTGGTTGCCGAGTACCTGCAGGAGCTGCGCAAACGCGGCATTTCGGTGCTGTTGATCGAGCAAAAGCTCACCATCGCCATGAAGATATCAGACCGCTGTCTGGTCATGGGTCATGGCAGCATCGTCTTCGAAGGCACACCCGACGAACTGCGCAACAACAACGACATCCGCAAGGAATGGCTGGAGGTGTAGTTGTGGCTCTGCGGTGAAACCTCTTTTGTCCCAACCGTGACAGACCGCCTGTCGGTGAC
Organism: Rhodoferax sp.; assembly: GCA_021737865.1. Classification (GTDB taxonomy): domain Bacteria; phylum Pseudomonadota; class Gammaproteobacteria; order Burkholderiales; family Burkholderiaceae_C; genus Allorhodoferax. The sequence goes on along the minus strand of JAIPDC010000128.1, from coordinate 5,741 downwards.
CACAAAACCCCCTACAATTTAAAACGAACGACCGTTCTATTTTTGGTTATTCCCCTCTCACTCCAAGGAATGCAAGCATGACCGCCCAATACCAAGTCCATGGCGATGTAGCCATCATCACGCTCGACAACCCGCCAGTGAATGGCCTGGGGCTCGCGACCCGTCAAGGCATCGCCGACGGCATGGCCAAGGCCAACGCGGATGCAGCCGTCAGGGCCATCATCGTCACGGGTGCCGGCAAGGCGTTCTCGGGCGGAGCCGACATCAAGGAGTTTGGCAGTTCCAAAGCCATGCAGGAGCCCAACCTCAACAGCGTGATCTCCGTGCTCGAGAACTCCACCAAACCCGTTATCGGCGCGATTCATACCGTCGTGATGGGCGGCGGGTTGGAGCTTGCACTGGGCTGCCACTACCGCATTGCAGCGCCGGGGACCAGCGTCGCGCTGCCCGAAGTCAAGTTGGGCCTGTTGCCAGGGGCCGGCGGCACGCAGCGCCTGCCGCGGGTGCTTGGCGTGGAGGCGGCACTGAACATGATCGTCAGCGGGGAGGCCATCAAGGCCGAAATGCTCGCCATGCTGCCGGGTCAAAAGTTGTTTGACAAGATGGCCGCGTCGGCCGAGTCCCTGGCCGAAGAGGCGCTGGCCTTTGCCCGCTCGGTGGCAGATGCACGCCCCTTGCCGCTGGTGCGCAACCTGCCGTGCAAGCACCCCCAGGGAGACGCTTATTTCCAGTTTGCCCGCAACATGGTCAAGGGCATGTCCAAGAACTTTCCCGCACCCGCAAAGTGCGTAGACGCGGTAGAAGCAGCCACCAAGAAGAAATTTGACGATGGCATGGCGGTGGAGCGCGAGACATTCATCCACCTCATGTGGACGCCCGAGAGCAAGTCCCTGCGCCACCTATTTTTGGCCGAGCGTGCAGCATCAAAAATACCGGATGTCCCCGCAGATACTGCGCAGCGCGCTATCAACTCCATAGCAGTGATCGGTGCCGGCACCATGGGCGGTGGTATCGCGATGAACTTCCTGAACGCCGGCATACCGGTCAAGATGCTGGAAATGAAGCAGGAAGCACTGGACCGCGGCGTGGCCACCATCCGCAAGAACTACGAAGCGCAGGTCAAGAAGGGCAAGTTGAAGCAGGACAAGTACGACCAGCGCATGGCGCTCTTGACCACGACCCTGAGCTACGACGATCTGAACGGCACCGACATGGTGATCGAAGCCGTGTTCGAGGAAATCGGCGTCAAGGAAGCGGTGTTCAAGGAACTCGACCGCGTGATGAAGCCCGGCGCCATTTTGGCGTCCAACACGTCCACGCTGGACGTGAACAAGATTGCCTCCTTCACCCAGCGCCCCGAAGATGTGGTGGGACTGCACTTCTTCAGCCCGGCCAACGTCATGAAGCTGCTCGAAGTGGTGCGTGGTGCCAAGACTGCCAAAGATGTTATGGCCACCGTAATGACTGTGGCCAAGAAGATTCGCAAGACCGCGGTGGTGTCGGGTGTGTGCGACGGCTTCATCGGCAACCGCATGATCGAGCAATACGGCCGCCAGGGCGGCTTCCTGCTGGACGAAGGCTGTACCCCTGCGCAGGTCGACAAGGCGATGGAAAAGTTCGGCATGGCCATGGGCCCGTTCCGCATGGGCGACCTGGCCGGTAACGACATTGGCTGGGCCATCCGCAAGCGCCGCTACCAGGAAAAGCCGGACATGAAATACAGCAAGACCGCCGACTTGCTGTGCGAAAAAGGCCGCTTCGGCCAGAAGACGGGCGCCGGTTGGTACGACTATGTTGCCGGCAAACGCGATGCCATTCCGAACGCCGAAGTGGTGGCCATGGTTGAAGAGCACCGCAAGTCACTGGGTATTACGCCACGCAAGATATCTGACGAAGAAATTGTGCAACGTCTGGTGTTTTCTCTGGTCAATGAGGCGGCACGTATCCTGGAAGAGGGCATTGCGAACAAAGCCAGCGACATCGATATCGTTTACATCTTTGGCTATGGCTTCCCGGCGCACCGTGGCGGCCCCATGAACTATGCCGACCAGGTTGGTTTGTTCAACGTGGTGCAGGCCATTAACCGCTTCGCACAGAACCCGATGGACGATGCCAAGTTCTGGCAACCGGCGCCTTTGTTGGCGCGCCTGGTCGCTGAAGGCAAGACCTTCAACTAAGCGCGGCCTGGCTGACCATGATCAAGAAGCTAGTGTTCGGGCTGTTGGCTCTGGTTTTGCTGCTTGTGGCAACGCTGGGTGTCAACACCTTGCGCAAGGGTTCGCGCCAGCTCGACGTCGCTCCGATTGCGGTGTTGGCCGTCGATGAAGCCGGCGCCGCCTCGCGCCTGTCCGAGGCGGTGCGTTTTCGCACCATTTCCTCGCGCGACGATGCTCGCCTGAACGCCGACCAGTTCACGCAATTCCAGTCGCTGGTGCAGGCACGATTTCCCAAGGTCCACGCGGCACTCCAGCGCGAGGTGGTGGGTGATTTGAGCTTGCTCTACACCTGGCAAGGCAGCAAGCCGAATGCGGCACCCATCATGTTCCTGGCCCACCAGGACGTGGTGCCGGTGGCGCCGGGCACAGAGAAGGACTGGACCGAGGAGCCGTTCTCGGGCGCAGTGAAGGACGGCTTTGTCTGGGGCCGCGGTTCCTGGGACGACAAGGGCAATCTGATGTCGCAACTCGAGGCCGTGGAGATGCTTCTCGCCGGTGGCTTCAAGCCGGAGCGCACGGTCTACTTGGCCTTTGGTGCGGACGAAGAGGTGGGAGGGCGCCGCGGTGCTGCCAGGATTGCGGCCCTGCTCAAAGAGCGCGCGGTGCATCTGGACTTTGTCATCGACGAAGGCCTGCTGGTGCTGGACGGTGTGCTGCCGGGCCTGACCAAGCCGGCGGCGCTGATTGGAGTCGCAGAAAAAGGTTACCTGTCGGTGGTGTTGAAGATGTCGGCCACGCCGGGTCATTCGTCCATGCCACCCAAAAAGGGCACCAGTGCCATTGCGATGATGAGTGCAGCGCTCAAGCGTCTTGACGACGAACAATTGCCCGGGGGGATTCGCGGAGTTGGTGGCGAGATGTTCGACACCATCGCGCCCGAGATGGGCGGGTTCGGGCGCGTGGCCTTGTCCAACCTCTGGCTGTTTGGTCCGGTGGTGCAAAAGCAGCTCGAAGCGGCAGCCAGCACCAACGCCATGCTGCGCACCACTACAGCGTTGACCATCGTCAACGCGGGCAATAAAGAAAACGTGCTGCCGGGCCGGGCCGAGGCCACGGTGAACTTCCGCATCCTGCCCGGGGATACCAAGGAGCAGGTCATGGACCACGTGCGCAAGCAGGTGAGCCAGGCGGTGAGCGGTGACCAGTTCGAACTCTTTGCGCTACCGGGTGCGGTTGATGCGTCGAAGGTGGCGCCGACCGACTCTGCACAGTACAAGACGCTGAACAAGACCATTCGCGAAGTGTTCCCCGATGCGCTGGTGGCCCCAGGCCTGATGGTCGCTGGCACCGACTCCATCCACTACGGCGATATCAGCGACCACATTTTCAAGTTCTCACCCGTGCGCGCCAATGCCGAAGACCTGAAGCGTTTTCACGGAACCAACGAACGCCTGGCGACCAAGAACTACGCCGATGCCATTCGTTTTTACCACCGCCTGCTGGGTGAAGCCTCCAAAGCCGCACAGCCCTAACAAACGCATACAAATATCTATTTTTAAAGGAATCCAACATGACTTCCGCAGTAATCGTATCCACCGCACGCACCCCCTTGGCCAAAAGCTGGAAAGGTTCCTTCAACATGACCCATGGCGCCACGCTGGGTGGGCATGCGGTGGAGCACGCCATCAAGCGTGCCGGCATCGAAGCAGCCGAGGTGGATGATGTCATCATGGGATGCGCAAACCCCGAAGGGGCAACCGGGGCCAACATCGCACGCCAGGCGGCATTGCGCGCTGGTTGCCCTGTCACTGTGTCGGGCATGACGGTTAATCGCTTTTGCTCGTCGGGTCTGCAGACCATTGCAATGGCATCGCAGCGCATCATTGCCAATGAGGGCGATATTTATGTAGCAGGGGGTGTGGAAGCCATTTCCTGCGTGCAGCAAGAGATGAACATGCATATGCTGACCGATCCCTGGTTGGTCAAGAACAAGCCCGAAATTTACTGGAACATGTTGCAAACCGCCGAAAACGTGGCCAAACGCTACAACATCAGTCGCGATGCCATGGACGAATATGGGGCCGCCAGTCAGCAAAAGGCAACCGCCGCGCTGGCTGCAGGCTTGTTTGCAGCGGAAATTGCCCCCATCACGGTCACCATGGGTGTTGCGGACAAGGTCATGGGCCTCATGACCAAACAGGTGACGGTGAGCAACGACGAAGGTATTCGTGACGGTACAACCAAGGAAGGCATAAGCGGTTTGCGCTCCGCTGTTCCAGGTGGTCTGATCACTGCCGGCAACGCCAGTCAGTTCTCCGACGGTGGCGGCGCAGTCGTGGTGATGCACGAAAAGATTGCCGAGCAAAAGGGCCTCAAGCCTTTGGGGCGTTTCCTCGGCTTTGCGGTCGCCGGTTGCGAACCCGACGAAATGGGGATCGGCCCCGTGTTTGCCATTCCCAAAGTCCTGGCGCGACTGGGTCTGAAGGTTAGCGATATCGATCTGTGGGAACTCAACGAGGCTTTCGCTGTTCAGGTCATCTATTGCCGCGACAAGTTGGGCATCCCGGGCGACAAGCTCAATGTCAACGGCGGCGCGATTGCTGTGGGTCACCCCTACGGCGTCAGCGGGCAGCGCCTGACCGGCCACGCCCTGATTGAAGGCAAGCGCCGGGGCGCCAAGCGCGTATGCGTCACCATGTGCATTGGCGGCGGTATGGGCGCTGCGGGCGTTTTTGAGGTTTTATAAACCTTCAAGGGTTTTTACCGTATTGGCGCGCAGCCCGAAGGCCTAGCATTCAGTCCTTGTATATAAGGGCTAAATGATGAAAAGAATGCTGGTTGTTTTGTTGGGGCTTGTCGCCGCCACTGCGGCGTGGGCACAAATCAAAGTCGTGTACCACGTGAACGAGGGCATTGCGCAGGCCGCTCGCAGCCTGCCCAACATTCGCAATCACCTTGTCGCCGACCCCACCGTGAAGGTCGTTGTCGTCACGCATGGACCGGGCATTGATTTTTTACTGGATGCGGCAGTTAATCCCAAGGGGCAACCCTTTGCTGGCGACATTGCTGACCTGGTCGCTCGAGGCGTTGAGTTCAGAGTCTGCAACAACACGCTTCAGAACCGTAACATCAGCAAAGACAAGGTTGCGATGGAAGCACAAATTGTTCCGTCCGGGGTGGCCGAGGTTGCACGGTTGCAGGCTAAAGACGGGTTCGTCTACCTGCGCCCTTAAGCTCACGGTAGACTGTGTTTTAGTTACATCAATGGAGATCTCACAATGAAGTGGAATGAACTGGTAGTCGTTGGCACGCTGGCATCCATCGGGGGATTCGTACATGCGCAATCCATGGACCCATTGCATCTGCGCAGTCTGGCTGCATCCTGCGCCAATTGCCATGGCACGCTGGGCGTTGCCGAGGCGGGTAACGAGTCGCTTGCCGGGGCTAGCAAGGACGAATTGTTGAAAAAGATGATGGATTTCAAGACCGGCAAAAAGCCGGCGACCATCATGCATCAGCTCTCCAAGGGCTATACCGACGAGCAGTTGGCCGCCCTGGCTGGCTATTTTTCCTCCCTGAAGAAGT
>JAIPDC010000127.1 GCA_021737865.1 Rhodoferax sp. | reverse complement strand
GCAGCCTCACCCGCGTCGCCTTCGGTAAGCCGCTAGCTCAGCAGGGCGTGACAGTGGAGCGCATTGCAGGGGCACGCATAATGATCGAGCAAGCGAGGCTGTTGACACTGAATGCGGCTCATCGCATGGACACCGTGGGCAACAAAGTGGCCAAGACTGAAATCGCGATGATCAAGGTCGCTGTGCCCAACATGGCAGCCCAGGTGATCGACTGGTCGATTCAGGCACACGGCGGCGGAGGCACCAATAACGACTTTGGTCTTGCTCATGCCTACGCAATGTCGCGGGTGCTGCGCTTGGCCGATGGCCCTGATGAGGTGCATCGCAACCAAATTGGCAAACTAGAATTGCGGAAGTATCAAAAGTGATTTTAGATGACTAGGGAAATCACTTAGAGCTTCGCCAACGAACGTAGCATACTGACGAAAGACGAAGGGCGTACTACCAAGTAGGCTTTATCTACATTTAAATCAAGAATCGTGGAGAAAAACAATGGCTTCTGTCAGCCCTGTTGCTAAGTCAACTGGTTCCGATCCCCTGATGTGGATCACAGCTGACCGAGTGTTTTATTTTGGTCTTTTGGGGTCGCCGACTGTTCGACAAATGGGATCTGTGCTTGTCTATGTTTCGGTTGCGGGCTCTGCGATTCGTATTCGGCTAGAAGGTGGTGAATGGCAGCGAACTGAAATGGCGGTTGTGCCACCCTATGTACCGCATCAGGTCATGTCGGAATCACGCATGGTCAATGTAGTGAAAGTCGAGGCTGAAACCGTTGATCTCGGCGCATTGCCCTTGGAATTGTGTGGTCGTGGGGCAATGGATGCACCTGAATTTGTGAGTCGCGTGCGCGAACGTGCGTGGGAGTTACCTGTCGGCGCTAAAGCCGTGAACCTGTTGGACCTCGACTTTGACCTTGCCGTGTTCGGCGCCAAGTTGCCTACCCGCATTATTGATCGACGAATTCTGGCTGTTCTTGGTCGTATTAAGTCAGACCCCTCGGCACCAGCGGTCGCCAAAGAGTACGCTGCCATGGCGCATCTTTCTTTTTCTCGCTTCCTGCATCTTTTTAAACAAGAAGTTGGTGCTCCATTTCGGAGTTTTCGCACTTGGAAGCGTGCTCGAAACCTGTTGAACTATGTGGTGCATAAGGACTGCAACTTGTCCTACATCGCCCTTGATACCGGCTACCCCGACTCCACGCATTTCAGTCATTCGATCCGGCAGGTTTACGGCCTAAAACCCAGCGAAATCTTTGCTGGATCGCGGCGACTTGCTGTGCATTGTCAGACGATACCCATGCACTGAACGGTGCTCGGTTATGGGTTGTTCAAAACACAAAACCATCCAATAGCGTACCGCAAAGCTTCGATCTTACGGGGCTTTCACTTTGTGCCAAGCGCATTTTGCATGTGATGTCTTCGCAGGCATTCTTGAAGTGTTGGCCGGCGTGGACCTGCTCGCGGAATTGGGTCTAAATACGCATCGCGCAACTCGAGCTCACATACGCTGACTGGCGAATTCGACTGTCAATGGTTGCACTGGCTAGCCTCCGATGTAAACAGATGCTGTTGCATCAAGTTTTCTGCCACCAAATCAGTGACTTTCTGGTTCATGAAACCTCGCAATCGGCATATTTGTTCGCGTGAGGCTGATGCGGTAAGTTGTGAATTCGAGGGGCTGTCGATTGGCCAGTTGACACAAGACACATAAGCTCTGAGTCGGAAATAATATTTCGATGTCTGAGCCACACACGAGGTATCTGCTATGACTCCAGCTTCATCCAAACTTTTGAGTCCGTTGTGCTTGACGAACGCAGACGGCACTACCACAATGCTGCGCAACAGACTGATCATGGGATCCATGCACACAGGCCTAGAAGAATTGCCTGATGGCTGGGAGAGGCTCGCAGCCTTTTATGCGGAGCGGGCTGCAGGTGGGGTCGGGCTAATAGTGACCGGTGGTCTCTCACCCAACAGCGAGGGCAATATGTGGAGTGGCATGCGAACGCTCGACAGTGAGGAGGCCGCATCGCCGCACCGAGTGATTACAGAAGCGGTGCACGCACAAGGTGCTCACATCGTCATTCAATTGCTGCACGCGGGACGGTATGCAACCCATGCCGATGGCGTTGCTCCATCAGCGCTGCGTTCGCCGATATCACCCGCTACCCCTCGTGAGATGTCTGCAGACGACATCCATCGCACGCTTTTCGACTACGCCCAGGCTGCGATTCTGGCACAGGGTGTGGGATACGATGGGGTTGAGGTCATGGGCGCAGAAGGATATTTGATCAATCAGTTCATGGCGCCTCGTGCTAATCAGCGCAACGATGAATGGGGAGGCAGTCTCGAAAACCGGATTCGCTTCGGTGTAGAAGCAGTGCGAAAGGTTAGGGCGGCAACCCGATCTAATTTCATCATCATATTCAGGCTCTCCATGCTTGACTTGGTGCAAGGCGGCTGCACATGGGACGAGGTTGTGGAGATGGCTAAGGCTATTGAAGCGGCAGGAGCCAACATCATTAACCCCTATGTGGGGTGGCATGAGTCGCGTGTGCCAACAATTGCCACACTTGTTCCTCGTGGCGCATTCACGGGGCTGACTCTACGCCTGAAGTCTGAACTTGGTGTGCCAGTGGTTGCCAGTAATCGCATCAACGATCCTGGATTGGCAGAGCAAATTTTGGCGCAAGGAGGGGCGGATCTGGTGTCCATGGCGCGGCCTTTGCTGGCCGACCCGATGTTGCTGAAAAAATATGCGTCAGGACAGTCAACGCTGATCAACACCTGTATCGCTTGCAACCAGGGATGTCTGGACGAGGCTTTCTCAGGTCGTCTGACCACCTGCATGGTTAATCCGCGAGCTTGCCGCGAAACAGAGCTACGAATAGAACCGACTGCGAAGCCGATGCGGATCGCTGTGATTGGAGCTGGACCTGGCGGACTTGCCTGTGCAGTGACGGCGGCACAGCGCGGTCACGAGGTGACTTTGTATGACGCTGCACCAGTGATTGGTGGCCAGTTCAACCTGGCGCGTCTTATTCCTGGCAAGGAGGAGTACAGCGAGACGCTCCGCTATTTTTCAGCAGAGTTGGTTCGCCTTGGAGTGGAGCAGAGACTGGGTGAGCGCGCGGCATCGAAGTCACTGCTAGCGGCTGGATTTGATCATGTGGTTCTTGCCACTGGCGTTGTACCAAGGAGGCTAAGCTGGCCTGGTATTGAACACCCTAGGGTGCTGCGGTACGCCGATGTTATCGAAGGCCGCACACCAGTGGGTGCTCGGGTTGCCATTGTCGGGGCAGGCGGCATCGGTTTTGATGTGGCAGAGCTGCTGAGCCATGAGCACCTGGAGGGCAACGAGTTGGAGCAGTTCACGGCGACCTGGGGCATTGACTTGCAGGGCCAGAGCCCAGGAGGCCTTACCAATCCGCAGCCTGCTCGTATGTCGCGCGAATTGTGGTTGCTTCAGCGTAGGTCGGATTCGCTTGGAAAAGGCCTGGGGAAAACCACGGGTTGGATTCGCAGAGCCCTCTTGCGGCGCAGAGGTGTGAACATGCTTTCCGGCGTGGTTTACGACCGGTTTGACGAAGAGGGCCTGCACATCTCTGTGGGCGGTGTTGCGAGAATATTGCCGGTGGACCATGTGGTAATTTGCGCTGGGCAAGATTCAGATAGGTCCTTGCTGGGAGAGTTGGAAAGTGCTGGGCAGCCGTTGAGCCTGGTGGGTGGTGCTCGCATGGCGGGGGAGCTAGATGCGACCCGGGCGATTGATGAGGGTGTAAGGCTTGCCTGCCGTCTATAGGCGAATAATTTCGAGGCCCTGTGAGCGCAATTTTTTGGGAATTCACACGTAGTTGTTTGCGCCATGGAGTCGACCAGTTAACACAAGACAGTGCTTCTACGGACTCCTAGACTGTATTCCAGCACCTACCAAATAAAGTGAACATCGGCAACGATGGATGGATGGTGCGGCGCTTCGATGAATCCCTTTAGCCGTTTGTGCTCAAGGTCCACAACTCATTTCAGGAGACAGAAACATGAAAGATCAAGCCCGAACCGCCCTGTATGTTCGTCCTTCAAGGTTGCGAAGTCTGGTCTTGCAGCTTTGCGGCATGGCTATAGCACTCACCGTTGGAGGCCTTTCCATGAAGCCGGCCTTTGCTGCAGAGAACTGGCGCATCACGTCTGCTGCACAGCCTGGGCTACTGCGCGATCATCACGTCCGCATCACAGATTCCATCACGAAGGCCACCAACGGGGCAGTTCAAGGGGACTTTCAGTTCGTTCCCAGCGAACAAGAAGCCCTGCAGCAAGTAATTCGTGGTCGCCTTCAGGTGGGTGTCATCTCCGTGCTGGGCTTGGCTTCGATCGCTCCAGAGATGGCTGTTTTTGCAACCCCTTACTTGTGGGCCAGTCCCAAAGAAGGCGATGCTGTGCTCGACAAACACGGGGTTCGACTGGTTCAACCAATATTGGATGCCAAGGGCCTTGTGCTGATTGGCATGACAGAGACTGGATTCAACGACGTTGTTGGCAAGACTCCCTTGCTCACCCCAGCAGACGTTAGGAGAAAGAAGATCCGCGTTTCCCCAGCGCCATCTTCGCAATTCTTCTGGACGGCGCTGGGTGCTAATGGCGTCCAACTGCCGTTGGGTGAAATGTTTCCTGGGCTTGAACAAGGATTGGTAGAAGGTGCTGATCTGCCTTTTGTCTACTACATCACCACGCCCGCTGCCAAGAGCGCACCCCACGTAACACTCACCAGGCATACCCACCTTTTTAATGCCGTTGTTGTTAATAAGGAAGCCTGGGCCAAACTCAATCCCCAGCAGCAAAACGCCATCAGGGTGGGGATTCCTAGCTACCAGGTTCTGCGCGGTGAGGTTCGCGATGCAGAAGGACCGCTGATGCAGAAGTTTGAAGCTGACGGGGGTACTGTGCATCGCATCACCGATGTACAGCGCAAGGTCTGGTATGACGTGGTTGCTCCTGGCCAGGCCGCTTTTGTGGAAAAAATCGGCCCGTCGGCAGTGACCCTTTTTAATGCCATCCAGGCTGCGCGTCGCGAAAAATGACAGACGCAACTCAGCCGTTGGCAGTTGTCCGAGCTTTGCAGGGACTGCAGGCGGTCGAGAAGGCTGTGGCAGTCTTTGCCATCCTCGCTGCCGCGGCCTCGCTGATAGCTGACCTTCTGGGGCGCGAGCTGTTTGGCCAGGGGGTCTTCGGTGCACAGCGTGCAGCGGTGCACTTGACCTTCGTGGCTGGCATGCTCGGGTTTGTGCTTGCCACTGACAATGGCGAGCACCTTCGTATCAAGGCAACGGACCACTTGTTGCCCTCTGATTGGGCGCCCTGGATCGATCGCTTGGGCAGCGTTCTTTCAGCAGTCATACTTGGTGTACTTGCGTGGCATGCTTTCGGCTTCTCTATGCAAACGCGGGGTGTTGGTGAGATATCCGTCACGCTAGGGATCCCAATCTGGCCCATTCAGGCATTGATGGCCTATGCCTTTGTTTCTGCAGGACTGCGGCACATCCTTTACGCTCTACTACCGGCCCTTCGCCCTCAGGAGGCTGCTTCCCAATGAATGCTCTTTTTGGTGCTGCAGCGCTTTTCGCCTTGGTCTTGTTGCGTCAGCCTTTGCTGCTCATTTTGGCAGCGGGGACAGCATTTGTTCACGTAGTGCTGGCAAATAGTAAGTTCGATTACATGATCCAGGACGTCTGGACTGCGCTGGACAAGGAAATCTTGCTGGCAATACCCATGTTCTTGCTGGCGGGAGCTGTTATGACGCGCGGCAGCATTGCGAAGCGCCTCATACGCATCATGATCGCCCTGACTGCGCCCATCCCGGGTGGAATCAGTGTTGCCACCGTATTGAGCTGCGCAATCTTTGCTGCGATCTCTGGCTCAAGCATCGTCACCATGCTGGCTGTGGGAACCGTGATGTTCCCAGCACTCATCTCTAATGGCTATCCACGGTCGTTTTCGATCGGCCTAATCTGCGCAAGCGGTACGCTGGGCATCATCATTCCGCCATCGATCCCCATGATCCCCTTCGGCATCATGACGGAAACATCGATCACCAAGCTGTTCCTAGCGGGAATTGTGCCTGGCTTGTTGCTGGCATTTCTCTTGGCGGGGTATTCGGTTCTGGTGAACCGGCACCGGGATCGATCGAACTGGGATAAGGACGAAATTTTAGCTTCGATTCGATCGGGTTTTTTTGCCCTGGCGCTGCCAGTTCTACTGTTGGGAGGAATTTATTCTGGCTATTTCACACCCACTGAAGCGGCGGCGGCCGCTTTGGTTTATTCGCTGATAGTAGAAGGCTTGATACACCGGGAAATAGGGTTTCGCGATTTCTATGAGATTGTGGGCAGCACTGCCAGCTTGATGGGCATGTTACTTCCCTTGGTGGCATTTGCTACCAGCTTGAGCGTGATCATGGATTACGAGAGGGTGCCTCAAGCTATTGTGGCCTGGGTGCAAACATTTATTGACAGTCGGACCACATTTCTCATTGCGGCCAACGCGATACTACTGCTTGCGGGCTGTGTGATGGATGTGGGCTCAGCCATCGTCATTCTTGCTCCGTTGCTGATGCCTCTGGCACTGGTCTACGGTGTAGATCCCGTGCACTTCGGAATTGTGATGACTGTTAACCTTGAAATTGGCTACATAACTCCCCCGGTGGGTCTTAACCTATTTGTGGCTATAGCTGCCTTTAAGGCTAGTTTTTCTGAGGTCTGTCGCTCAGTACTTCCTTTTATCGTGATCCTGTTGTTCGGCCTGTTGCTAATTACTGCAGTGCCTGCGCTTTCGCTGTGGGTCATAAGTTAGTTCAAGCTAGTTGACTCTGACCCAGATTCTTGACGCTTTGACGTGTATTGAATTTACTTGATGAGACTGTTTGAGACGGCTAAGGTTGCTCTTTCTGCACGATGAACGCTTGCTGACTTTGCCTTAGATTTTCTGATTGGAGATTTCATTTTGAGCGAACCCCATTTGCTGGTCCAACGCGACCAGAACGTGCTGACCCTTACCATCAATCGTCCAGATCAGCGTAATGCGATCAGCCCAGAGGTGATGTCCGGCGTGATCAAGCACTTGCTTGCCAGCCGAGTCGACGCTAAGCTGCGGGCAATCGTGATCACCGCCGCCGGTGAAAAAGCGTTCTGCGCGGGCGCTGACTTGGGCAGCGGTAAGTCGTTCCAGTTCGACTATGCCGAACCGCGTCTGCCGATGCCGGAGATGTTCCGCGCAGCCCGCGCCACCAACGTACCGATCATCGGCCGCGTTAATGGCACTGTGATGGCCGGCGGCATGGGCCTGCTCGCTATCTGTGACCTGGCGATTGCCGCCGAACATGCGCAATTCGGCTTGCCCGAGGTCAAGGTTGGCGTCTATCCAATGCAGGTGTTGGCAGTGCTCCAGCACCTGATTCCGCGGCGCAGGTTGCTACAGCTTTGCATGACAGGTGAGCCTATTACTGCTGTCGAAGCGTTAGATATTGGCCTGCTCACGCGCGTTGTGCCGTCGGCACAGTTGAACAGCGCAATCGAAACCCTACTGTCGCAGATCTTGGACAAGTCGCCAACTGCGATCCGGCGCGGGAAGTACGCGACCTACGCAATCGAAACCATGTCCTTTGAGGAGTCGTTGAACTTCATGGAGGGGCAGATCGGACTTCTCGCGGCGACCCAAGATGCGGCTGAGGGGCAGCTGGCATTTCGCGAAAAGCGCAAGCCTGTTTGGAGTGGCCGATGAAGGCAAACGGGGAAAGGACAGTACGTATCGGCGGCGCATCGGGCTTTTGGGGCGACAGCTCGCTTGGCCCGCGGCAACTGGTTGAAGTTGCGGGCATGCAATACATCAGCTTCGACTATCTCGCTGAGCTGACCATGTCGATACTGGCGAGCGCCAAAGCCAAAAAACCGGAGCTGGGTTACGCGACGGACTTTGTTGAGGTAGTTCGCGAGATCCTGCCGGCCTGCGTCCAACGCGGCATCACGCTAGTTTGCAACGCAGGTGGCGTGAATCCAAGTGCATGCGGCGCAGCGGTGCGCCATATCGCAGCCGAACTCGGACTTAATGTGCGAATTGCGGTGATCGACGGCGACGATATCATGTCGCACATTCCGGCCTTGCGCGAGCGCGGAACCAGCGACTTTTATACTGGTCGCCCCATGCCAGAACGCTTCGGCAGCGCCAATGCCTATTTGGGCGCATTGCCCATTACCCGCGCATTGGCTCAGGGCGCCAATGTTGTTATAACCGGCCGCGTTGTGGACAGTGCAATGGTTTTGGGTGTGCTGATCCATGAGTTCGGCTGGGCTATGGACGATTGGGATCGACTCGCGGCAGGCTCGCTGGCGGGTCACATCATCGAATGCGGCTGTCAGGCCACAGGTGGCCTTTACACCGACTGGAACCAGATTCCCAATTGGGACAGTATCGGCTATCCGGTAATAGATTGCGCCGCCAATGGCAGCTTCACAGTCTCCAAACCGATGGGAAGCGGTGGGGCCGTGTTGGAGCAAGCGGTAGCAGAACAGATGCTGTACGAAATAGGTGATCCCTCGGCCTACCTACTACCGGACGTGATCTGCGATTTCAGCGAGGTCATGATTGAACAGTTGGGAACGGACATGGTGCGTGTGAGTGGCGCACGAGGTCTGCCAGCCCCTAATGAGTACAAGGTGTCGGCCACGTACGCTGAAGGCTTTGCCTGTGTTGCCACGCTGATCATTGTAGGTTTCGACGCTGTTGCCAAAGCGCGTCGCTCGGGTGAGGCGTTAATTTCGCGTATGAAGGCGCTGTTAGCGGTCAAAGGGCTGGGCAATTTCAGCGCATCGCGCATTGAGGTAATCGGTGAGGAAAGTCCATATGGAGCCTCGGCCCGCCAACATGACCTGCGGGAGTCCGTTGTACGGATCGCCGTGCGCCACCCCAGTAAGCAGGCGCTCGAACTCTTCGCACGTGAGGTTTCAGCGGCCGGTACCTCCTGGTCGCCCGGCACCACTGGAAGCATGTCCGCAGGACGGCCGGCGGTGTCTCCCTCGATTCGACTGTTTTCATTCACGATCCCAAAGACATGGGTCATGCCGCGACTCACGATGGACGAAGCAACCCCGTTGGACGTGCCAGTTCCCGCAGGACTTCCGCTGTTCGAGACGCTGCAGAGCGTACACACGAATTGGCCCGCACCTTATTTCGAGAAGCAGACACCAGCAGGTCCGGATGACGCAGAGGTACCGCTGATTCGTATCGCGCTGGGTCGTAGCGGTGACAAAGGCGACACATCCAACATAGGGCTTATCGCCCGTACGCCACAGTTGCTGCCGATCCTGCTACGTGAGGTTACTACCAAGCGCGTCCACACTTGGCTGGCTCATGCGGTGTCGGGCACTGTCA
Source organism: Rhodoferax sp. (assembly GCA_021737865.1). Taxonomy (GTDB): domain Bacteria; phylum Pseudomonadota; class Gammaproteobacteria; order Burkholderiales; family Burkholderiaceae_C; genus Allorhodoferax. Next base: position 1,010 of record JAIPDC010000127.1, on the reverse strand, counting down.
CTCTTCATCCCGTACCTGGGATAAATGGAATCAATCTAGTAATGACTCGCGCCCTGGACGGCGGTGGCATGACGTCACTGCGCTACGACCCTCTTGGCAAGTCGATGGCGCAGGTGCTGCTTGCAATGCCAGTGCGGGTGCCGCGACACCTGCTCTGAACTCGACAGCGAGTTAGCGGTACTTCGTGTTCTGTAGCAATAGTGATGTTCGACTCCTGATCGCGGATTCGAACTAAATGTTCAATTCAAACTCACATCGTGTTCAACCCTACTTACATATGTAAATTTGTATCAAAATGTAAGTAAATTAGTAGTAATGACAACTATCATGTCCTTTTATAGGGCAGTTCATGACTAATCAAAAATCTGAAAAAGTGTTGTTTGCTGAACGACTTGGACTTGCCATAAAGAACAAGGGAATCAAACAAAGTCCAACTGTTCTGTGCAATTTATTTAATAGCAATTGGAGTGGCCGATCTATTACTCCGCATACAGCAAGAAATTGGATTCTTGGAATTGCAATGCCACAGCAAGACAAGTTAGTCTGTCTAGCAAAATTGTTAGATACGAGTGCTGGTCAATTGCGATACGGTAGATCTATTGAAAAAACAATGATTTTTAGTACTGACAATTTCGAAAGTGAAATTACGAATACAGATCAAGAGTTTTTCATGCGATATTTGAATCTTGATGATGTGAGGAAGCGCCTCACGCGCGATGTTGTTGTAGAGTTTTCAAAATCCAACGCCAAATCTCAATCAAATCGTCGAGGGCTGAATTAGTTGTGGGATTGATACTTTCCTCTCATCAACCGCTTTCGATCAAGGTGGTAATTTCCCTGCACGCATTGCAAGGTGTCTAGAGGAGGTCATATACACCTTTAGATTACGCAGGTAGTTTAATGATTGACTGATACAAAACGAAATAAACCGCAACCTCACTGACACCCAGTAGGGGCTTGAGATCTGCATGATGAGCATGATGTTCAACATGTCTTTGAAAGGACAAAAA
>JAIPDC010000126.1 GCA_021737865.1 Rhodoferax sp. | reverse complement strand
TGTCCGCAGGACATTGCCTCCCCTGAAACGAAACGGTTGGACCTTGCTTGTGCAGGGCGTGGACTTGCTGGATGACCGCGTGCATGCGCTGATGAACCGGTTTCGCTTTGTGCCCGATGCGCGATTGGACGATGTGATGGCCAGCTATGCAACGGATGGCGGCGGCGTTGGGCCACACTTTGACAGTTATGACGTCTTTTTGTTGCAGGCCCATGGCCAGCGGCGCTGGCGCATCGGTCGGCAGAAAGACCTGAGCCTGCAGCCGGACATGCCCCTCAAAATACTGGCGCACTTCGAGCCTGAGATGGAGTTCGTTCTCGATCCGGGCGACATGCTCTATCTTCCCCCCCGTTATGCACACGACGGTATCGCGGTGGGGGAGTGCATGACCTATTCCATCGGATTTCGCTCTCCCAGCAGGGGTGAGCTGGCCGGGGAATTGCTGCAGCGCTTGGCGGAGGATGCGCAGGACGTCGCGGGTAGCGCTGTGTACCGCGACCCCAAGCAGCCGGCACTTCAAGGCTGCGGAGAGATTCCGGATGCGCTGGTCGAGTTTGCAAGCCAAGCACTGGCCGAGGCATTGAGTGATCCGCTGGCAATACGGCGTGTTCTGGGGGAGTATTTCACTGAACCAAAGGGGCACGTCAGCTTTGAGGCGAATCGGCCGTGCGTACTGGATGGAGTTTTGATATTGGACCGGCGCACACGGATGATGTACGATTTGAAACACGTGTTTGTGAATGGTGACAGCTTTCTGGCATCAGGCCGGGACGCGCAATTGATGCACCTCCTGGCTGACCAGCGCCGGCTCGGTGCTGCCGAGGTCGCGCGTTTGAGCAAACCGGCACGTGCACTGGTTGAGGGCTGGTGCGCAGCAGGATGGATGTATGTTAGAGCATGAATCTGTAGGTAACCCAATGGAGGGGGCCTTTTCGGGCCCCACCGAGTTTGCGCACGTGATACGTGCGGCAATGGCCTGCGCGGCCCGCGATGGCTGGCCTTCGATGGTGTGGAGCGACCCCAGCTTTGAGGACTGGCCGTTAGGTGAGCGCGAGGTGATTGAGTCGTTGCAGGCGTGGGCCGGCAAAGGCCGTCGTCTTGTGATGATGGCGCATCGCTATGACAGCGTTTTGAAGCACAAGCCCCGGCTGGTGGGCTGGCGTAAGACCTGGGATCACATCATTGAATGCCGTGTTTGCAAAACGTTGGACGCTAGTGAAATGCCGAGTGCTCTGTGGGCCCCGCCTTGGGCTATGCGGCGTCTTGACCCGGTGCGCTGCACCGGTGTTGCGGGGCTGGAGCCGCAGCAGAGCCTTCTTCTTAAAGAAGAGTTGGATGAGTGTCGACGGCAAAGCTCGCCGGGATTTGCGGCTACCACTTTGGGCTTGTGAGATCCGAATTGAGGGTTTTCCCGCGTATTTTTCAAAATCCCTGTATACTCGCGGGTTAGGCAAAAAGAGATCGAATGCTTTTTGTCTGAGTCTGGGCGGCGCGCTGCTTTGACAATTTCCAAAAATTGTTTCGTTAACTCACTCTAGTTTTTAAAAATGAACAAATCACTCGTCTTGGCAGCCGTTATCGCTGCCGCTGCCTTGGCTGCTTGCGGTAAAAAAGAAGAAGCTCCTGCACCAGTTGTTGCTCCAGCTCCAGTTGCTGCTCCAGCTCCCGCACCAGCCGCTCCTGCATCTGCCCCTGCTGTCGAAGCTTCGGCTCCTGCCGCTGCCGCACCTGCAGCTGCTCCTGCTGCATCCGAGCCAGCCAAGAAGTAATTCTTTGCGCCCAAAAAAAGAGCCACCGCAAGGTGGCTTTTTTTTGTCTGGTTCGCGCAGGGGGGCGGTGCATCCCCTGATCGGCAGGCTATTTGATATCGTCGGCGATGACTTTGACAATGCGTTGTGCACTGGCTGACGTCTCTACTGCGCCTTTCGCATCGAGTACAGAAACAGTGGTTACATTTGCAACGCTTCGCACTGCAATCTGGAATTTTGCGGCGTCCGTGTTTTTGCCCGAACCGCTAAACAGTTTGCTGAAAAATCCCGGCTCGGTGTTGTCGGCGTTGAGAGGCACGTACCGTACGAAGTAGACGCCCTGCTTGCGATCCCGGTCCTCAACGGTAAATCCTGTGCGATCCAGCGCAAGTCCGACCCGACGCCAAGCACTGTCAAAGCCTTCCTCCATGCGAACTACAGGCTGACCATTTTCTGTAGCAACCACCGCAGTCCGTTTGGCCAAATCTGAAGTTGCGACCAAGCTCTTCGCCTGGTCCTCCGTGGAACCCAACTTAACCATCAAGCGGCGCAGGAATTCAGCTTCCAGTTCTGGGTCAACGGCGCGCGGTTGCCAGATGGTGCTGTCCTTCTGGCTGTTGTTGACCGTTTCGACCATGCCCCGGTGGCTGATGAAGATTTCGGTTTCGCCCGCTGCATTTCGCTCCAATCGGGTGCGGAATTTGTCACGCTCGGCGGTGGAGTAAAGTGAGTCGAACAACTTGCCCACAGACGCGCGGATGAAATCCTGGGGAAGTTTGGCCCGATTCTCGGCCCAATCGGTTTCCATGATGCCCAAGGTATTTTGGTCTACGGCTAGCAAGAATCCGTTTTCTTGCCAGAAGTCCTTCACGGGTTCCCAAACCTTTTCTGCGGGTCGCTTGACTACCAGCCAGCGCTGGTTGCCTGCACGTTCAATGCGTACATCACCAATTGCCACAGGTGCAACGGCTGGGACGGCGGCGGCCGTTGGCAGCCCTGATTTCAATGCGGATGCGGATACAGAGCCACCGACGACGGCGTAATGCGTGTCCTTGGACAACTGAGTCAAGTCCGGCGGAACATCCAGCGTGGGCGCTTTCACGTTGGTGGCGCTTCGGTAGTCCACCTTTTCTGCATCCAGCGTGGTGCAGGCCGCCAGCGAAATTGCCACGCTGATGAGCGTCAGTTTGAAAATAGAGTTCACGAAAATCCTTGAATTGGAAGGAATACTTATATCAGACCAGTGGCGTGCATCACGCGCTCCAGCGCTGGCTGATTGGCTGGCGTGAGTTGCGTCAGCGGTAGCCGCAATGCATGCCCGCAAAGGCCCATGCGGGCAACGGCCCACTTGGCCGGAATGGGGTTGGACTCGACAAAAAGTGCCTTGTGCAAGGGCAATAACTGAAACTGGATTTCCATTGCGCGTTGCACATTGCCGGCAATGGCGGCCACGCACAGTTCGTGCATCAAACGCGGTGCAACGTTGGCGGTGACGCTGACATTTCCGTGCCCGCCGCACAGCATCAGGGCTACGGCGGTTGGGTCATCGCCAGAATAAATGGCAAAACCTTTAGGTGCTTCCTTGATCAACCACTGCGCGCGTTCGATGTTGCCGGTTGCTTCCTTAATGCCCACAATACCGGGCACTTGAGCCAGACGCAGCACCGTGTCGTGCGCCATATCCGCGACCGAGCGCCCTGGCACGTTGTACAGCACCACTGGCAGATCAATAGCTTCGGCAATCGCCTTGAAGTGCAGGTACTGGCCTTCTTGAGTCGGCTTGTTGTAGTAAGGTACGACCTGCAATTGGCAGTCTGCGCCCACTTTCTTGGCAAAGCGTGCCAGTTCAATGGCCTCCGCGGTTGAGTTCGCACCGCAACCTGCCATGATGGGAACGCGCCCTGCCGATTGTTCGACCGAGATTCGGATGATCTCGCAATGCTCTTCGACATTGACGGTGGGCGATTCACCCGTGGTACCCACAACACCGATGCAATCGGTTCCCTCTGCGATGTGCCAGTCGATCAACTTGCGCAACGCAGGGTAGTCGACGGAGCCGTCGTCCTGCATCGGAGTGACCAGCGCCACGATACTTCCAGTGATGGGGCCTTGAGGTGAGTTCATGTCAATTTTTGGTTCGGTAATCAGCCATTTTACTCAGAGTGCACACTGGGTTGATTTCAGCGGATGGGGCGATCCGTTATCGGGGCGAATGGCTGCAATCCGCTGCACGAAGCGCGGTGGATTTTCCAAAAAGCCGTTCTCGTAGGCCACCACATCCAGGCTTTCGCATGAACGTAATAATTCGCCGGGCATGAGCAGAAAGTCCGGCCGGGCAGGGCGACCAACGGCTTCATTGCCTGATGCAAAAGTCTCATACAACAGTACGCCACCGGGTTTGATGCTGGTTAATATCGTCGTCATCAACGGTCGCCACAGGTAGTTGGTCACGATTACTGCGCCGAAGGTGCGTACCTGCCCATTCACTGTGAGCGGCCATGGGCCGTTTTCGATATCGGCGCATACCAGCTCAGCACTTGGTACACGCTGGCGCGCCTGTTCAATATTGCAGTCAATGCCCGTGACGGCATGACCTCGCTGGGCAAACCACTGCATATGCCTGCCGGACCCACAGGCCAAGTCCAGTACGGTAGATTGCGGCTGGAGAAGGTGCGTCCACCTGACAACCCATGCAGAGGGGTTCAAAAGCAGGTCCAAACCTGGTTGGCCATTTGCAACATGAAGTCTGGCCGGGTGTACAGCAGGAACACACTTGCCAGCACCGTCAAAGCCACGGTGAAAAGTAGAAGGTTCTTTCGCGGGCTCATGGCGCAGCAGTTCCCAACGGCAAGTGGCGCTCGATTGCAGCTTCTTTGACGGGCAGGTTGATCAGTGCCGCCGCCACACCCAAGGCAATTGCCAGGTACCAGACGATGTCGTAGCTGCCGGTCTTGTCATAGAGATAACCGCCCAGCCATACCCCCATGAACGAGCCAATCTGGTGGCTAAAAAACACAAAACCCCCGAGCATCGATAGATGTGCCACGCCAAATATTTGTGCCACGGTCGCATTGGTAGGTGGCACGGTAGACAGCCACAGAATGCCGATAACGCCAGAGAAAACGTAGACGCTGGCAGGAGTCAAAGGCGCCAGCAAGAACACACTGATGGCGACCGCGCGCGCCAGGTAAATCGATGCCAGAATATTCTTCTTGGGGTATTTTTGGCCCAGCACCCCCGCCGCATAGGTGCCAAAGACGTTAAACAGTCCAATCAACGCCAGCGCATAACTGGCCACCTGGGGCGACAACCCCTTGTCCCGAAGGTAGCTCGGCATGTGCACGCCAATGAACACCACCTGAAAGCCGCAGACGAAATAGCCCGCCATGAGCAGCTGGAAGCTTGGGTATTTGAATGCTTCGCGCAGAGCCTGTCCAATACTCTGATCCCGAGCCATTGCTGCACCACCGGAAAAGCCTGGCTCCCGCAGTCCCCAGGACAAAGGAATCATCAACAACGACGCTGCGCCCAGAATGACCAGCGCTTCTTGCCAGCCAAAGTGGGTGATCAGGAACCCTTCGGTCGGCACCATCAGAAATTGCCCGAAAGACCCTGCCGCAGCGGCCACGCCCATGGCCCATGACCGCTTGTCGGCGCTGATGTTGCGGCCAATGACGCCATAGATCACGGCGTATGTGGTCCCCGCCTGCGCAATGCCGATGAGCACGCCCGTGCTGAGCGCGAACAATACTGGCGTGTTGGCATGTGCCATGCCTATCAGTCCAACGGCATACAGGATGGCGCAGCTGGCGATCACCTTGAAGGCTCCAAACCGATCAGCCGCCATTCCGGCAAAAACACCGGCAATACCCCAGGCCAGATTTTGGATGGCGAGGGCCAGCGCAAATGCTTCGCGTGTCCACCCCTGTGCTTGGGTGATCGGCTGCAACCACAGGCCAAAACCGTGGCGTATGCCCATTGACAGGGTAACAATGGTTGCGCCACAGGCAAGAACCTGTAGTGTGGAAAGCGGCTTGTGGGCAGAGTGCATGGGGTCAATTGTCGCCAATCCAGCGGGCTCTTGCTCACGGAAGTGCAATTGTGGATCTTTTTTGGCTGTTTAAACATACAGCTTTTAGCGTCATCCGCGATTACAATGCCGCCCTATGTCAGTCAAACCCACCCCCGAATATTCCGAAGGTTCCATACGGGTCCTCAAGGGCTTGGAGCCCGTCAAGCAGCGCCCGGGCATGTACACCCGCACCGACAATCCACTGCACGTCATTCAGGAGGTGCTGGACAATGCGGCCGATGAATCCCTTGGCGGCTACGGAAAGAAGATCAAAGTCACCGTGCATATTGACGGCTCCGTCACCATAGAAGACGATGGACGTGGCATTCCGTTTGGTATGCACCCGGAAGAAAAAGCGCCAGTGATCGAACTGGTCTTTACGCGACTGCATGCTGGAGGCAAGTTCGACAAGGGCAAGGGCGGTGCCTACAGCTTCTCGGGTGGTCTGCATGGCGTTGGCGTCAGCGTAACCAATGCGCTTGCAACGCGGCTGGAAGCCACCTCTTACCGCGAAGGAATGGTCGCTGCGCTGGTGTTTGAAAACGGCGATGTGGCAAAGCCCTTGGAAATCCGCAAGATTGGCGATGGCGATCGAAAATCAGGCACTACGGTGCGTGTCTGGCCGGACGCCAAATATTTTGAGTCGGCGATCCTGCCCATGGCCGAACTGACGCATTTGTTGCGCAGCAAGGCCGTTTTGATGCCTGGCGTCAGCGTGTCGCTTCTGGTGGAGAAAACCAAGGAAGCCCAGACCTGGGTCTACAAGGGCGGTCTGCGCGACTACCTCACGCAAACGCTCAATGGCGACCCGGTCATCCCCTTGTTTGAGGGCGAGGGTTTCGCCGATGCACAGAGTGATAACTTTGCCGAAGGCGAGGGCGCGTCATGGTGCGTGGCCTTCACTGAAGAGGGCCAACCGGTACGCGAGAGCTATGTCAACCTGATTCCCACCAGTGCCGGGGGCACACATGAAAGTGGTCTGCGCGATGGCCTCTTCACGGCGGTCAAGGGTTTTATAGAACTGCATTCGCTTTTACCCAAGGGCGTCAAGCTGATGCCCGAAGACGTGTTTGCCCGCGCCAGTTATGTGCTGTCCACCAAGGTGCTGGATCCACAGTTTCAGGGTCAGATCAAGGAGCGTCTCAATTCACGCGATGCCGTGCGTCTGGTTTCCAGTTTCGTGCGTCCGGCGCTGGAGTTGTGGCTGAACCAGCATGTGGAATACGGCAAAAAGCTGGCCGAATTGGCTATCAAGGCGGCGCAGAGCCGGCAAAAGGCCGGACAAAAGGTGGAGAAGCGCAAGAGTTCCGGCGTAGCCGTGCTGCCCGGCAAGCTGACCGATTGCGAGAGCAAAGACATCGCCTATAACGAAGTTTTTTTGGTGGAGGGGGACTCCGCTGGCGGCAGTGCCAAGATGGGTCGTGACAAGGAAAATCAGGCGATATTGCCGTTGCGGGGCAAGGTGCTCAATACTTGGGAGGTAGACCGCGACCGCCTGTTTGCCAATACCGAAATTCATGACATTTCGGTGGCGATTGGGGTTGACCCGCATGGCCCCAACGATACCCCCGACCTCAGCGGCCTGCGCTACGGCAAGGTTTGCATCCTGAGCGATGCGGACGTTGACGGTTCGCATATTCAGGTGCTGCTGCTCACGTTGTTCTTCCGCCACTTCCCCAAGCTCATCGAGACCGGGCACGTGTATGTTGCGCGCCCGCCTCTGTTCCGCGTGGACGCACCGGCGCGCGGTAAAAAGCCGGCCTCCAAGGCCTACGCGCTTGACGAAGGTGAATTGACGGCCATCCTGGACAAGCTGCGCAAAGAAGGCGTGCGCGAAGCGGCCTGGACTATCAGTCGCTTCAAGGGCCTGGGTGAGATGAACGCCGAGCAATTGTGGGACACCACGCTCAACCCGGACACCCGTCGCTTGCTACCGGTGGCCCTGGGAACGGTTGACTTTGGCCAGACCGAGGCACTGATCACCAAGCTCATGGGCAAGGGTGAAGCCGCCGCGCGGCGTGAATTGATGGAGCTGCATGGCGACTCCGTAGAGGTGGATATTTGATGCGTTTGTTGTTGAAGGTCAGGGTCTTCCGGTCACTATGGTTGCTGGGCGCATCGCTGTTTTGCATGCAGGCAGCGCACGCAGACATGTGGACCTATGTGGACACGCGCGGTGTCAAACACTTCGCCTCCAGCCAGTTGGATGCCCGGTACAAACTGATGTTTCGCGGGGTACCTGCGTCCGATGCTGCGGGTCAGCCAGACACAGGTGCGGTTTTCACCGTGTCGCGTTTCGCACCCATCGGCGGAGCAGGACGCAGTGTGTCGAGTATCGAGTTGTCACCAGCCTTCCTGGCGATCAAGCCCTTTGTTCGTACAGCAGCCGATGCCAACCAGTTGGACATGGCTCTTTTACAGGCCGTTATAGCGACTGAGTCTGGTTTTGATCCCTCGGCGGTGTCTCCCAAGGGTGCCGTAGGTCTGATGCAGGTCATGCCCGCGACCGGTCAGCGCTATGGATTGGCAAGCGACCGTGGCGGTTCGGTTGCGTCAAAGTTGACTGATCCGCGAACCAATATCAACACCGGCGCGCGCTACCTGCGTGACCTGATCAACCTGTTTCCCGGCCAGCTGGAGTTGGCTGTCGCCGCCTACAACGCAGGCGAGGGCGCCGTGCAAAAGGCTGGGAACCGGATTCCGAATTACAAAGAAACCCAAAACTACGTGCGCTCGGTGATGAGCCTTTACAACCGGCTGAATGCATACGCCACACGAAGCCCGTTGCCGTTGCAGGCCGCACAGGCCCCCACAGACGCATTGAATTGACTCCATGACAGACCAACCCATTATTGACCTGGCTCCCGAGCCGCCACGCGATGGCGGCGATGACGAACTGAACCTGGCAACCTACGCGCAGCGCGCCTACCTGGAGTACGCGCTGAGCGTGGTCAAGGGCCGTGCGTTACCCGACGTATGCGATGGCCAGAAGCCCGTGCAGCGGCGCATCCTGTACTCCATGTCGCGCATGGGCCTCGGCTTTGGCGGGCCCAACGGCAACACCGGTGCGCGCCCGGTCAAAAGCGCCCGGGTGGTCGGTGATGTGCTGGGGCGTTTTCACCCGCACGGCGACCAGGCCGCTTACGACGCGCTGGTTCGCATGGCGCAGGATTTTTCGCAGAGGTACCCGCTGATCGACGGACAGGGCAACTTCGGCAGCCGCGACGGTGATGGCGCTGCCGCCATGCGTTACACCGAAGCCCGCCTCGCCAAAATCACCAGCCTGTTGTTGGATGAAATTGACATGGGCACGGTCGATTTTCAGCCCAACTACGACGGCTCTACCGAAGAGCCGCGCCAGTTGCCGGCGCGCCTGCCGTTTGCCTTGCTCAACGGTGCCAGCGGTATTGCGGTTGGCTTGGCGACCGAAATCCCCAGTCACAACCTGCGCGAGATTGCTGATGCTTGTGTGGCACTGATCAAGACGCCCACGCTAACTGACGAAGCACTTGCGGCGCTGGTACCGGGCCCCGATTTTCCCGGTGGCGGGCAAATCATCAGCAGCGCCATGGACATAGCTGACGCGTACCGCACCGGCCGAGGTTCGCTGAAGGTGCGCGCGCGCTGGAAGATTGAAGATCTGGCGCGCGGCCAATGGCAACTGGTGGTGACCGAGTTACCCCCGGGTGTCAGCAGCCAGCGGGTGCTCGAAGAAATTGAGGAGCTGACCAACCCCAAGGTCAAGGCCGGCAAGAAGGCTTTGTCGCAGGACCAAAACCAGCTCAAGGCGAGCGTGCTGTCGGTGCTGGATGTCGTGCGGGACGAGTCGAACAAAGACGCCGCCGTACGTCTGGTGTTCGAGCCCAAGACCAGCCGCATCGAACAACAGGAACTCATTACCGCGCTGTTGGCACACACCAGTCTGGAAACCTCATCACCCATTAATCTGACCATGATTGGGCTGGATGGTCGGCCCACACAAAAGTCGTTCCGCCAGATGCTGCAGGAGTGGATTGCCTTTCGCCAGATCACTATCGAGCGACGATCGCAGCACCGTCTGTCCAAGGTGCTGGACCGCATCCATATCCTCGAAGGCCGCCAGACGGTTCTGCTCAATATCGATGAAGTGATAGCCATCATCCGCCAGTCGGACGATCCCAAGGCGGCCCTGATTGAGCGATTCAAATTGTCTGATAGGCAGGCTGAAGACATCCTCGAAATCCGCCTGCGTCAGTTGGCACGGCTGGAGGCGATCAAGATCGAGCAAGAGCTGTCCGAACTGCGCACCGAGCAAGGCAAGCTGGAAGAGATTCTGGGCAACCCGTCTGCGTTGCGCCGCCTGATGGTCAAGGAGATCGAGGCGGACGCCAAGACCTTTGCCGATCCGCGCCGCACACTGATTCAAACCGAAAAGAAAGCCGTATTGGAGATCAAGGTGGTGGACGAGCCTGTCACCGTGGTGGTCAGCCAAAAAGGCTGGGTGCGCACGCGCACCGGCCATGGCCACGAGGGGTCGAGCTTTGCGTTCAAGGCGGGCGATGGTCTGTATGGCACCTTTGAATGCCGCAGCGTCGACACGCTGCTGGCCTTCGGCTCCAACGGGCGCGTCTATTCAGTGGCCGTTTC
>JAIPDC010000125.1 GCA_021737865.1 Rhodoferax sp. | reverse complement strand
TCACCATTGGCATGCAGTCTGACCGCATGGCGCTGGAGTGGGATATGGACGACCTGGGTGGCTGGGTGCAGAGCCTCAAAGTGCGCGCCAGCCAGAGCGACTACCAACACACCGAATACGAAGACGGCGAGGCCGGCACGGTGTTCAAGAACAAGGGCCATGACCTGCGCCTGGTGGCCCGGCACGCCAAGTTGGGTCCCTGGGCTGGGGTGCTGGGTGTGCAAAGTGAAACCGCACAGTTTTCTGCCGATGGCACGGAGGCCTTTGCTCCCTATAGCCGCACGGTGCAAAACGCCGTGTTTGCCTTTGAAGAAATGCCGCTGGCATGGGGGCGTATCAGCCTGGGTGCACGCCTGGAGTCGGTGCAAATCGAATCCAGTGGCAACCCGCTGGTGGCGCGCTTTGTGCCGGCCAGTCGCAGCTTCAATCCGCAGAGCTATGCCGCCGGTCTGCTGTGGAATGCAGCACCCGGCTGGCAGTTCACCAGCAATTTGGCCTACAGCGAGCGCGCACCCAAAGACTATGAACTGTTTGCCGATGGCCCCCACATTGCCACCAATGCCTACGAGGTGGGCAAGTTGAGCGCCACGCTGGAGAAGTCGACCAACCTGGACTTGGGTCTGAAGTGGAAGCACGGTGCCAACACCTTTGGCCTGAGTGCGTTTGTGAACCAGTTCGACAACTACCTGTCCCAACAGGCCACTGGTGTGCTGCGCGACGCTGACGGCAATGGTGCGGGTGGCGTGGGCGTCACCGACGACGGCAGCGGCAACTCGGTTGAGTCCGCCGGGGCAGCGGGCGTCTTGCCAGAGTATGTTTACACGCAGGTACAAGCCCGCTTCACTGGGCTCGAGGCCAGCGGCAAACTGCGCCTGCTGGACGCTGCCCACACGCTGGACCTGGAATTGCGTGGCGACTGGGTCCGCGCCATCAATACCACCACCGCAGAAGCACTGCCGCGTATCGCACCGGTGCGCGTGGGTGCTGCGCTGGTATGGGCACAAGGTCCGTGGAGCGCCCGCCTGGACGCCAGCCACGCCAAAGCCCAAACCGAGGTACCGGCGGGGCAACTGACCAGCGACGCCTATACCCTGGTGAATGCATCCGTGACCTACCTCCAAAAGGCCGGTCAAACCACCGCGCTGTGGTACGCCCGGGCCGACAACCTGGGCGATGTGCTGGCCTACCCGGTCACCTCCATCCTGACGCAGACTGCACCGGGCAAGGCACCGCTGCCGGGGCGCAGTCTGAAGGTCGGGGTGCAACTGGCGTTTTAAGGGCTTTTACCAGGTGGTGCGCACCTTTACAGCAATCTGTTGGTAGGCGTTGTCGTACATCGGGATGCTGGAGGTGCTTCGCACGTTGCTGTACTCCACTCGCAGGACGCTCCTGGGTGTGAGTTCTTGCTCCATACTGAACTCAAACCCTGCGGAGTGGTCCACGCGTGCCACTGCATCAGTAAAGGCAGTGTTATCAAAAAGGATTCTTTGGAGCGAAGCCCCGACCGACCATGTCAGGTCGAGCAAGCGCCACTCGGTGCTTGCTGAGAGCATCACGTTGCGATAGGAGAGTTCATCAAAGCCCTGCGTATTTCGCTCGCGGGACAAGTACAGCGACAAGTCGATCGAATCGAGTCCACGCAGCGGCTTGACCCAGTGGCGCTGAACGGACAGCGATGATCCCAGCGCATCGAGGTCTGAAAATTCGATGTGGCGATTGGCCGTGAGGTCTGCCACGACGGACCACATACCTCCTTCCGCGTCGACGCGCGTCCAGTTCACTTGGCTGCCGGTCACCTCCCTGAATGGTCGCCCTGCCACGTCCATGTGCTGCAGCGTCAGCCCCCAACCTGCGCTGCCGGACGGCATCGCCAGATGCACTTCTGGCTGAACCGAAATCAGGGAAAGATCAAAATCGGATGCGCCGGGTGCCCGCTTGTGGGAGGCGTCTGCCGTGAGGGACAACCCCAGTCCGTCGTCGAACTGCCAATGCGTATGTCCCTGAATACCGATGCGTGCGTGCGAACCGCCGAGCCGTTGCAATCCGTCGATGTTGATCAGCTCGCCCTGGGGGGAAAGTCTCAGCAACGCCGACGTTTGCGACTCATAGCCCAATCCGACTTCGGTGGTGATCTGCGCTGGTGCTTCGGTCTGTGCGTGGGCTTGTCCCGCGACCAGAAGCGCAAAAGCCACCACACCGGACTGAACACATATTGGAACCAACCGAGCGACTATCAAACGCCCTTGCGGCACACCTGCTTGTAGACAAAATGGCCTGGCGCCGGGTTGGCAACTACCACCCAGTTGCACTTCACGCCATTGCCTTGGCTGACACCCCGAGCTGCCATGGCGCTTTGAGGAACCAGCAGCATGGCAAAGGCAGAAAAGGCTGTGACGACAGACAGTTTGGCGACAATGGATTTGAACATGATGGCTCTCCGGGAATAAGTTGGGTTACTAAAGTCGCGAATGAATCGTCGCGCCCCTTCTTATTTGCACGGACTGTGCCAGCTTTGTTTTTTTCAATGAAATCAACAACTTAGCGAATATTACCCATCGAAATAAGGTGGTATTGGGGCTTTTAGCCCAAGTGGATTGGGGTATTTGCCCCACTTTATGGGCTGCAATCACCCGCGTTGCAGACCGTGGCGCTCCATGCGGTAGCGCAAGGTGTCCCTGCTAATCCCCAGCAATTTGGCCGCCTTGCTGACATTGCCCGCACTTTGCGCCAAGGCCCGTTGCACGTGCTCGCGCTCCAGAGCATCGAGCGACATCGACTGCGCCGCCAAGGGGACAGCGTGGGCAGCAGCGGTACCCATCGATGCCGGTGTCACCAGCGCAAAATCCGCCGCCCGCAAAAATCCCGTCTTTTGCAACAATACGGCGCGCTCGAGTGCATTACGAAGTTCGCGGACATTGCCTGGCCAGGGGTGCGCTACCAGGGCTGCCAGGCCCTGATCGTCCATGTGCAGTTCCGTGCGGCCATAGCGGCTGGCCAACTGACCCAGAAAATGCCTTGCGAGCACCGGAATATCTTCGCTGCGCGCCCGCAATGGCGGAATCAGGATCTGAAACACTTTTAGCCGGTACATCAGGTCTGCACGAAATTTTCCCTCTTTGACCTGTTCCTCCAAATCCCGATTGGTCGCAGCAACGATGCGTACGTTCACCTGCCGGTCCACCAGGGCACCCAATCGACGCACCTTCAGGTTTTCCAGCACCCTGAGCAATTTGGCCTGCAAGGCCAGATCGAGCTCGCCGATTTCATCAAGAAACAAAGTTCCCCCGTCGGCAGCCTCGATCAGTCCGATCTTGCGTGCGTGTGCATCCGTAAATGCGCCCTTCTCAAAACCAAACAACTCGCCTTCGATCAAATGCGCTGGCAGCGCCGCGCAATTGATTTCGATAAAAGGCGCCTGCGCCCGGGGCCCGGCCTGATGGCAGGCTCTGGCAACCAGTTCCTTGCCGGTGCCGGTTTCACCGAGTACCAATATGGGTGCGGCTGGCGTTTGGTCGGTCGGCTCAATGCCGGAGAACGTGCGGATCAGGTCGCGCAGATTGCCCATCACTGCTGAAGTGCCGACCAGGGCGTCCAGACTCGCCTGGCTGGCATCACGTCGGCGGTAATATTCCAGCGCCCTGCGCTCACCTCGCTCCGTCAGCGCGCGCTGAACGACGTCATTCAGGTTGGACAGTGTGACCGGCTTGGTCAGCAGGTCCATCGAGCCGGCCTTCATGGCGTCGACTGCCAATGTCACACTCGCGTGGCCCGTCACCATCACTATGCGCGGAGGATCATCCTGCTTGCGCAATGCGCGTATCACCTCCAGGCCATCCATCCCCGGCAACTGAAAGTCGACAATCACCACATCCGGCTGAATGCGCTGTGCGGTTTGCACCCCGATCGCGCCGTCGTTGGCCACCTCCACCAGGTGACCCTGCTTCTCAAAGTACCGGGCCATGTTTTTCGCCAACACCCATTCGTCTTCGATCACCAATAGAGTTGCCATCCTGATTACGCCTTTGCGTCGTTTGCCGTGGCCAATGGCAAGGTGAGTTCTACACAGGTGCCCCGCCCGTCAGCGGGATTCAATGTGATGGCACCCCCCCATTGCTCGACCATGCGCTTGACCAAAGCCAGGCCAATGCCGAGTCCGCCACTTTTGGTACTGAAGAAGGGGCGAAACAGCGCCTTGCGAACATCCTCGCGAATCCCGGTACCGCTGTCGATCAGTTGAAGCTTGAGATGGGGCCCGTCGACGGTCCAGCGAACCGCAATGTCACCCCCGTCGGGCATGACGTCGGTGGCATTGGCAAGGATGCTGATCAGGATTTGCCGCAACATGGCCGTATGCGCGAGGATCGGCGGCGCACTCTGCGCAGATGCTGTCCAGCGGATGCCCCTGCGGTTCATTTCAGGGGCCATTTCATCCAGACACGCCTGCACCAGCGGCCACGGCTCCACCACTTCAGACTTCAGCTGTGGCGCCTGCGACACCCGCACCAGTTCTGTGATCCAGCGATCAGCCCGGTCGACCGATGCGGTGATGTCGTTGCAATGCTCCGCCACGTCTTCCAC
Source organism: Rhodoferax sp. (assembly GCA_021737865.1). Lineage (GTDB taxonomy): Bacteria > Pseudomonadota > Gammaproteobacteria > Burkholderiales > Burkholderiaceae_C > Allorhodoferax. Next base: position 5,915 of record JAIPDC010000125.1, on the reverse strand, counting down.
TGATCGGTCGCTGCCCATCAACATTTCCGCCGATACGCGAATGGAGGCCAGTGGATTGCGCAAGTTATGTGCGACCGCACGCGCAAGTTCAATTGCCGTCGATAAAGTCTGACTCTCCGCCAACCGCGACTGCTGGTCCCGCATCACACGGTCCGCTCGCGCCACCGTCCAATACAGTGTGACGAAGAGGCCCATGGCGCTGACACCGCAGGCCAGCCAAAGTTGGAGCAAGGCATCGCGAATCGCAGCATTGAGCTGCACTGGCACCTTGTACAACTCCATCACGCCCACGACCTTGCGGGTTTGTGGATGCAGTATCGGGATGTAGCTCTCGACGTAATAGCTGGTGCGCTCAGCCAGACCGACGTGCTCACCCTTGATGGGGTTACCCGCATTGAGCCGGCCGTTATGAACCACCAGCTCCCCCGCCAGCGCTTCATCGAGTTCCTCGTTGACCGGGTAGCGACGACCAATCAATGCACTGTCGGTTGACCAGACGACGGTGCCATCGGTTTGGTAGGCGTTGGCGCGCACAGGCTCGCTCATGGACGAAACGTGGGCCATGGAGCCCAGAAATTTCGCCTTCAATTCTTCATTGCCCGGGTTTGCCAGATACAGCCCGGATTGGTCCGTGGCCAGCAAATTCTGGATGAAATCCATGCTGACTTCGCCTTCGCGCTGCAGCATCCGCTGCGTCAACATGTGCGACATAAGCCAGCCCAAACCCAACGCGATCACGGCGATGACGCCCAGACTGGTCAGCGCAAAGCGGCGACGCAAATCAAACGGTGGACTGGCAGAAATGGATGTCATCAAAACGCACGAGAATGGCTGCCCCCGTTTTTACCAGCTAAATTGCCTAAACAGCGCCTGCAGCCATGATTTGGGTCGCTTATCTGTGGTGGGAGCTCGGGTAATGTCCTCGTCGTAATTGTGCTCGATCGCAGGCTGCGAAACTGCGGTGTCAACATCCTCCACTTCGTCACCATACTGTGTGGCGACATAGGCGCGCAGAAACCAGGTCAGGGGATGGTCTGACACGGCGGGAATGTGGGACCACTGCACCCCAAACCACTCGATGAGCATGTCTTCAATGGCAAACCATTCATCGGAAATGATGGGCCCCGCGTGCGACCAGTCATTGGCCGGATTGTAGGAGTGTGGGTGCCAGAACCCGCTGTCGGGGTCATGGCGCCGCCCTGGCAGGGAGTCGCCTTCATTCAAGGTCAACCCCGCCGATTTGGCCACCCAGTAGTTCAATAATCGCCCATCCAGTCGTTTCACGTTCATGGCTGTCTCTCTCGTTCGCTCGCCGCAAACCAATGCGGTGGTGCTACCTAGCGCATAGAACATGCCAGTACCCAATGATTCGGATTCCATCACTAAGTCGTTGATTGATATAAGAAAAAATGCCTCTGCCGAATACCAGCTGGCGGCTGATGGGGGAAGTTGGGGGAAATCCCCCGAAAAACTGGGGCAAATAACGCAATGACGGTTGGAGTTAAATTGCTGAAGTCATCGAAGTAATTGATTTCATTGGGGATTTTCAGGCTCTCTCAAGTTGGCACGAAAAAAGCAAAGCATGTCTGTCACCCGCACCGGAATGACACATTTTCAGTACCGAACCACAAGGAAAACACCATGCGTAAATCCGTCACTTCTGCAGCCGTCGTTGCCGCAACCGTTATCGCTGCCGTCAGCTTGCTGAGCCCGCTGACCGCAGCCGCCCGCGAAGGCGGCAGCTCACGCAGCATTGGCAATGGCGTCAAGTGCTATACCACCAGCGTACTACAGGCCAACGGCACCTATAAAGTTGAACAAGTTTGCCGCAAAGGCGTCTGATTTGACATCAGGAGGTCATGGCTTTGGGGAATGAAGGCTTACCCCAGGCCATGACCTGCTGCGAAGACCGCTGCCTGCACCCGTGAGTTCAATTGCAACTTGCGCAAAATGTGCTGCACATGAATTTTTACCGTGGTTTCAGCGATATCGAGACTTAGTGCAATTACTTTATTGCCATGCCTAGTGCGGTCAATCGCAGAACGCCAGTAGCGCCGATATCAGCCCAACGCTGGACCACATCGGTCTCATTCCTTGCATTAACGCAAGCCCCATACCAGCGCAGCTGGTTTCAATACTTCATGTCTACATGGAGCACAGAGGTGGCAAGCGTGAGCGAAATACCCGGTACCGCATTGCCGCAAATTCTGTACGTGAACACCACGGGCCAGAGCCAGCACGGCACCGCCAAAATTCTTGTGGAGGCCGGTTTTCAGGTTCAGGAGATCAGCAGTGCTGATGAAGTGCTGCGTCAGATTGAGCGGGTGCAGTTGCATCAGTCCCAACTCTTGCCTGATCTGGTGTTGTTGGAGGCCACACCATTGGATGTCAAATGTCTGGAGGTTTGCGAAAAGATCAAGACCAATCCTCACACCGCCTGCCTGCCCCTGGTTTACCTGTCCGATCTTGCTGCAGCACCCAGTCAGCGCATTACCGCGCTGCAACGGGGCGCTGACAGCTATTTGACCCAGCCTTTGGAGCCGGCTGAGCTGGTGGCGATGGTGCAGGCCCTGCTGCGCCTGAAGGCCTCGGAAGCTGAGTTGCACCGCAGCAATGCCTATTTGGACCGCCTGTTTGATGGTGCCAGCGGCCCGATTTTGGTGTGGGATGCCCAGCGCAACATTACCCGACTCAACCAGTCGGTAGAGAGGCTGACTGGAAGAGTGGCTGCGCAGATGGTTGGTAGACCGGTAGGTGAATTGTTTGCGACGGCACAGATCGCTCAGGCATTTTTGTCTGAAGCAGAAGGAAAGACCGAAATGCACCGGATCCCGTTTGAGTACGACATCACACATGTTGATGGCAGAGTGCGCACCGTGCTCTGGACGGCCAGCACCTTGATCGCCATCAATGGCAAGACACCTGTTGCAACGGTGGCACAGGGGCTGGATGTGACCGAGCGCAAAGCGGATGAGGCGAAACTTCGCATTGCCGCCACCGCATTTGAATGCCAGGAGGGGCTGAGTGTCACGGACGCCAAGGGACTCATCCTGCAAGTGAATCGGGCGTTCTGTCAAACCACTGGTTACAGCGCAGAAGAGGTTATTGGGGCAAATCCCCGAATGCTCAGTGCTGGTCGGCACGATGCGATGTTTTTTAAGGATATGTGGGAATCGATCAAGCGCACCGGAAATTGGCAAGGGGAGATATGGAACCAGCGCAAGAATGGCGAGCAATACATTGAGTGGCTCACCATTGCGGCGGTCAAGAACGCAGCGGGCGAAGTTATCAACTATGTGGGAACCCACTCCGACATCAGCCAGCGCAAGGCTGCTGAACGGGAAATTCAAACCCTGGCCTTCTATGACCCGTTGACCGGGTTGCCCAATCGCAGGTTATTGCGCGATCGCCTCGAGCGGTCGTTGGCAACCAGCACCCGAAGCGGGCGCGAGGGTGCCGTGTTGTTCATTGACCTGGATGACTTCAAGTATTTGAACGATACCTTTGGCCATGACCGGGGTGACCTGCTGTTGAAGCAGGTGGCGCAGCGTCTGGGGCAGTGTGTGCGCGAGGGCGACACCGTTGCGCGCCTGGGCGGTGATGAATTCGTGGTGATTCTGGAGGAGCTGGGGCTACAGCCGCTGGACGCAGCGGCCCGCACGGAAGAGATTGGCCACAAGATGCTGGCCAGGCTGCGTGAGGTCTACCGGATCGACGGCCATGAATACCAGGGTACTGCCAGCATTGGCGCCACTCTGTTCAGCGACCACAGGGAGTCTATTGAGCAGTTGTTGAAGCAAGCCGACATGGCCATGTACCGGGTCAAGGCGATGGGTCGAAATGCCATGCGCTTTTTCGACCCTTCCATGCAGTCGGCGGTGGAGGCGCGTTCCACTCTGGAGCGCGAGTTGCGATTGGGTCTGCAGTCCGACCAGTTCCTGTTGTATTACCAGGGGCAAGTCGACTTGGAAGGCCGGCTGATCGGTGTAGAGGCGTTGCTTCGGTGGCAGCACCCCACGCGAGGGCTGGTGCTGCCCGGTACGTTTATTCCGCTGGCAGAGGAGACCGGTTTGATCAAACCCTTGGGACGATGGGTGCTGGAAACTGCTTGCGAGCAGTTGGCCGTCTGGTCACGGCAACCCAAGATGAAGCAGGTGAATATGGCTATTAACGTCAGCGCCAGAGAGTTTGAGCAGGCCGACTTTGTGCAGCAGGTCTTGATGGTGTTGGAGCGCACGGGAGCCGACCCGAAGCGGCTCAAGTTTGAGTTGACCGAAAGCACTTTGATGCGCGATGTTGATGCCGTTATCGCCAAAATGAACGCACTGAAAGCGCGTGGCGTGTGCTTTGCCCTGGATGACTTTGGCACCGGCTTTTCGTCTTTGTCGTCCCTGCGCCGGCTTCCGCTGGATCGTCTGAAAATTGACCAGTCATTCGTCGCTCGGGTCCTGACAGACTCCAGTGAGGCGGCCATTGCCAAGACCATCGTGGCGATGGCAGGAAGTCTGAACATGGGCGTCATCGCGGAGGGGGTTGAAACCCAGGGTCAACGCGATTTTCTGGCCGCTTCCGGTTGTCAGAGCTTTCAGAGATTCTTGTTCGGCCAGCCCAAGCCCGTCGAGCTATTGGGTTGAGCTTGGGGGAGTTAAACTGCAGCCCATGTCCGCTCTCACTGGCCAATCGCCTGCCGTCCTTAGCGCCGCCCGCGATTTCGCGTGTCGGGTGGCTGCCGCGTGGTCCATGCGTGGTGCCGTGTTGTTTGGCAGCCAAGCACGGGGCAATGCGCAGGAAGGAAGTGACACCGACGTGGCAGTGCTGCTTAATGGCGAGCCAGGCGACTTTGTGGCTACCAAGCTGGCGTTGGATGATGTGGCGTATGACGTGCTATTGGAGTCAGGGATTCGCATTCAGCCGTTTCCAATTTGGGAGCCTGAATGGACGAGCCCGGAGCGATACAGCAACCCGCGATTGCTGGAAAATATTGCCCGTGAAGGATTGGCGCTTTGACCCCCCAGGAACTCATGACCAAAGCAACCCGCGCGCTTGCATCGGCAGAGCTTTTGTTGGGTAACGGCGATGTGGATGGCGCCTGCAATCGCGCCTACTACGCGATGTTTGATGCAGCCCGCGCGGCACTTTTGGCCATCGGTGCGCCGGTTGCTGCCGAGATTGCACGCACCCACAGTGGGTTGATCACTTCATTTAGTTTGCATCTGGTTAAACCCGGACTGATCGCGGTTGAGCATGGTCGCTCACTGAACAAGGTTGAAGACTTGCGTCTAATTGCTGACTACAAAGGCGATCCGGTGAGCTTGGAGAATGCTGCATGGGCGGTGGAACAGTCCCACAATTTTTTGACAGTGGTTCAGGCATTGGTTGACCGACCATGATTTCGGTTTATTGAAATAAGCATTTTCTTCAAATCTGTTTCACTTAGTTCCCGGACCAGCTTGAGGCCGGGGTACAGGGGCCGACTCGCAGCCCGCTGCCGCATTGGCGAAGGGTTAAACTTGACCCATCAGAAACCAGACCAGTGTTTCTCGATGCTGCCATCCACTCCGCCAAAGACAGCACCTACAACATCAACGGCAACCGAACCCCCAAGGACCAACATGAAACGCACCACAGTTCTCCTCGCCACCCTGCTGACCGTGTCATTGAGCAGCATGGCACAGACCCAGACCGAGACCTTCTTCAGCGTCACCAGTGCCGACAACCAGGCGCAGGGCATGGCGATGGTGTTGGCCACCCAAATGGTCGAGCAAAAAGCTGCTGTGCGCGTCTTGCTGTGTGGTCCGGCGGGACAATTGGCACTCAAATCCTACGAACCTGCGGCCTTGAAGCCGCGCAACGTTACGCCAAAGCAAATGATGGCCGGCTTGATGAAGGGCGGTGCCACGGTGGAGGTGTGCGCA
>JAIPDC010000124.1 GCA_021737865.1 Rhodoferax sp. | reverse complement strand
GCGCCGGCAATGATGCCGCCCAAGGCAATGAAAGAGCCAAGCGCAAGTGTGGATATTCCAGACAAGCCCTGACCAATCGTGCAGCCGGTGGCCAGAACACCTCCGAAGCCCATGAGCACGGCTCCGATCAATTGGGTGCGCAGATCCTCCAGCGAGGCAAAGCCCTCCCAGCGAAACTGTTTGGTGCTGATGGCATACGCAAAGGAACCCAGCACCACGCCCACCACGGTGGCGATGCCGAAGGTCACCCGCAGTGTCTTGTCGGTCCACAGCATCAGCAATTCAAGACTGTAGGCGGTTGGCGCCACGAAGCTGAGGGACTCCAGCGTGCGGGTGTTGGTGGCGAAATACACGGTTTCCAGGGTTTCAGGATTCTCGCCATAGCCGAGATGGCCTGTGAGGTACCAGGCGGCAACGACCAATAGACCCAGCACGGCAGAACCCAGAACATGGGACAGATTTGCCCGAAAACGCTTGTCCTTGAAGACGAATGCCAGCAGGCCGATTCCGAGCACCGAAGCGGTCGCCAGCAGCGCAGCTTTCTCGGGCAACCCGGTGAGTTTTCCCAGAAGGGTCGCCAGACTTTGATTCGACAAACCCCAGGTGGATAAATCAATGGCAACCGGATCGAGGAAGCTGACGCGCCATTGACCAAATAGCCCCTTGAGCGTCATATATGCCGAAATTGCCAGAAACACCAGCACCACCAGCGAGCGCACGCTGCCGCCGCCTACGCGAACAAGATTTTTGTTGGTACAGCCAGCGGCAATCGTCATGCCGACACCAAACAAACTGCCACCCACCAGCAAGGACAACCAGGCCAGGGTGGGGCGCTGATAGACGGACTTGGCCAGGTCAACCTGCCCGAAGTACGACAGCAAACTGGTTCCGATCATGGCGACCGCAATGGTGAGCAACCACATGCGCATGCGCCCCCAGTGCGCCATGTTGACGACATCCGAGATGGCACCCATGGTGCAGAAATTGGTTTTGTTGGCGACGGCGCCAAAAATAAAGGCCAGTACAAAACCGCCTAAAACGACCAGCGTGGCGGGATTGGCGGTTTCGCTCATGAAATGCTCCAGATCAACAGATTTTTATTAATTGCCTGCGGGTGTACCACCGGCAACCCGCACGAGTGTGTTGCGTATTGCATCCGGTGTATTGATGATTCCCATGAATTGGCCCATGCCAAGAGCTGGCCACCCCAGTGCAATGCGATATCGCGCATACAAGGCAAATACCTTGTTGCCGACGATGAATATTTCATAGGGCATGCCAGCAATGTGGTCTGCCCCAATTTTGTTCATCCACCCGCTTTCGCCATCAGCCGGGTCGTTCATGGCGACGCCGAAGACGGCCAACTTGCGATCGGCCATCACCACTTCATATGAGCGGCTTGTATTTCCAACACCTTTGGCAAGATTGTCCTGCACGGCCTTGAGAGCGTCATCAAAGCTGGCATGGCTGCTGAGCTCGCTGTTGGGCGAATCAAACCGTTCCATGCCAAACATATAACGGTAGTTGGGCAAATCCGCTTCAGGTACATCACCACCAAAGCCGGCCCCTTCGCCTAAAGCCTTTGCCAGGCGTGTCTGGATGGCTTTGACAGGGGTCTGCGCGGTCTTGAATGGTCCCCTCAGATAGGCACGAAACCAGTAGTCGGGGTTCATGTAGGACACGGTACCGTCGCTTTGCACGCCTACCCGAATACCTGCGGCAATGATGCTGGAGCCACCAATGGTGCGGATGGCCTCCAGCATGGCCGGGTCAGTGACCACCAGGCTGGCGTTTGTGGGCAATCCCTTGGGAGTGTGCCGTCCGATGACGGTGAAGCCTTCGGCCTGCAGCTTCTTCTCCACCTGCGACAGTTGTGTGCTCAGGTCGGCGGCTGGTAGTTTGCTAGCCAGCAGGTAGGGCGATGCTGCCAGACAGACATGGGTGGAAAGCAGCAGGGTGCACCACAGAAGGGCTTTCTTCATTGTCAATTCAGATGAAAAGACAGACATCAGACTCGCCAGCGAACTTCATGAACGTTGCGGCGCCGCCGTATTCCACGTCCTTGATGAATTCACTGGTTTCAAATTCAAACAGGTCAACAGTCATCTGGCAGGCGACAAACTTGACGTCGGCCTCAAGGCAAATGTCGCGCAGTTCCTGAAGGGATGCCACGCCCTTGGACTTCATCTTGTTCTTCATCATCATGGTGGCCATGGATTCCATGCCGGGAAGCATTTGAACCATCACCGGCATGGGCACGGGCATGGGCATGGCCGGATTGGCCAGGGGGCTGATTTTGATATCGTCCAAACTGGTGCGCAACAATTGCAGCCCGTAAAACGTGAAGAAAATCTGCACATCCCACCCCAGCGCTGCAGCGGTGGATGCCAGAATAAATGGCGGATAGGCCATGTCCAGCGTGCCTTTGGTGGCGATCAGCGCCATTTTTTTGGTTGCCATGCGTCGTACTCCGGAATAGGTTGAAAAGGGCTATCTCAAGCCTTCTTTAGATAGAACACGAACTTGCTGTTTTCGCTGCCTTGCTCCAGCAACGCATTGCCCGTTTGCTCGGCGAAGGCTGCCATGTCACACACCGACCCCGGGTCAGTGGAGATTACGCGCAGCACCTGGCCCGAAGTCATGTCGGCGAGTGCCTTTTTGGTTTTTACGATAGGCAAAGGGCAGGCCAAACCAGATGCGTCAAATTCCTTGCTAAATTCCATGGTGTATCTCCGTTGATGGGTTGTTTCCAACCGGTTGTTGTGTAGTCTGAACTGAATGGCACTGCGCATAGACGCCGCACCTCTGATTGTGCTAATTCTTGTGTAGCCGGGCTGCGCCGTCTATCACCGCAAAGGGTGATGATGCGTAACCCATATGGGTAGTAAGGCCAAAAGCTGCGCAAATCCGTGAAAGTAACTATTGCATAGACTGCCTGTTGCCGGTAGTCTTTGGCCGATGCGCAATTTGTATTTGTTTGGTTTTACTTTCACGCTCATGGCAATTGCCGTGGCACAGACCCCCAAGATTTTTGAAGGGGCTGACTTGAAGCTGGGTGAAAAGTTGATCGCGGAGAACAGATGCACGGAGTGCCACGCCAGTAAGGTCGTGGGTGATGGGAGTGCAATGTACAAGCCCATGGGGCGTGTCAATTCTGCTGGCATTTTGCGGGGCATGGTGGAACAGTGCAACACGGAGCTCAACATGGGTCTATTCCCGGAAGAGGTAACAGCTATCGCAGCCGTTCTTAATCGCGACTACTACCGCTTCAAATAGCGAATTTGTAAGCGAAGGCCAAGCTTCGGTAAGTGATAACCCGTAGCCGGAGGTTTTTTTCTTGAACTATATTAGTTAATTCGAATATAGTTGTCTCCCGTGACCCATTTGAGGAGTGTGTGTGAATCAAGCTAGATCTGTTTCTGGTGCCCTGCGCAAGGCTCCAGAAAGTTTTTTGAGTCCAGATGGAATTCAGAAAGTTGTCTCTGAGGCAAAGAATGGCCGACGCGACTTCATTAGAAGCGCCTTTGCCGCTGCCGCCGCTGGAGCAACTGTACCTGCTGCATTGGCCCAGAGTAACCCGGTTCCGACCGAGGGGGGCGACCCCAACATTCTGAATTTGCCAGAGCACAGCAAGGGATTGGGGCAGGGGGTTGCACCAGATGGCAGTTACGGAAAGCCATCCAAATTCGAGTCCGATGTGCAACGCCGCCAAAGCCCTGGTTTGACCCAGACAACACAGGCTTCGGTGTCTTTTGCCCCCTTGCAATCGCTGTTTGGCATCGTGACCCCCAGTGGCCTTCATTTTGAGCGGCACCACCAGGGGTGGTGGGATATTGACCCATCCAAACACCGGTTGATGATCAACGGCATGGTCAAGTCATCCAAGATATTTACCCTGGATGAAATCATGCGCCTGCCTGCAGTGTCGCGTTTCCATTTCATTGAGTGCGGTGCCAATACCGCGGTCGAGTGGGGCAATGTGGCGGTGCCTACAGCGCAATATACGCACGGGATGATTTCTTGCAGTGAGTTCACCGGCGTTCCGCTGATGACGTTGCTGGAGTTGGCCGGCGCGGATCTCAAGAATGGGAAATTTGTGTTGGCGGAGGGCGCCGACGGGTCTTCGATGACACGCACCATTCCCATGAGTCTGATCAAATCGGGCGAAGTGTTTGTGGCTTACGGACAAAACGGCGAAATGCTGCGTCCTGAGCAAGGCTACCCTCTGCGCCTGGTGGTACCTGGTGTGCAGGGTGTGAGTTGGGTCAAGTACTTGCGGCGCATTGAAGTGGGTGACATGCCCTATGCCACCAAAGACGAAGCGATTCACTACATCGACCTGCAGCCCGATGGGCTGGAGCGCCAGTACACGAGTATCCAGGAGTGCAAGAGCGTTGTTACAACGCCGTCCGGTGGCCAAGTGCTGCTGGACAAGGGCTTTTACAACATCACCGGGCTGGCGTGGTCGGGGCGCGGCAAGGTTAAGAAGGTAGATGTTTCTGTGGATGGGGGGCGCAACTGGCGTACGGCTCGACTGGAGACACCCGTGCTTTCCAAAGCACTGACACGATTCAATATGGACTGGGTTTGGGATGGCAAGCCGACCATTATTCAAAGCCGGGCGATGGATGACACGGGCTTTGTTCAGCCCACTTACAAACAGCTTCGCGCCGTTCGCGGGACTCGCTCGATTTATCACAACAACGCCATTCAGTCATGGCTTGTGCAAGAAAACGGCGAGGTGAAAAATGTTCAAGTTGCGTAACGCATTTGTAGCCACCACACTGTTCGCTTTACTCGGCACGGTTGGTGCGCAGGTCGATGCCAAATACCCTGGTGTGGGACGTCCTGCAACGCCAAAAGAGGTGGCTGCATGGGACATCGATGTCCGCCCTGACTTCAAGGGCTTGCCCGCAGGGTCGGGAACCGTCGCAAAGGGCCAGGATATTTGGGAGGCCAAGTGCGCCTTATGCCATGGCATCTTCGGTGAGTCTGGCGAGGTGTTCAGCCCGTTGGTGGGGGGCGTTACGGCTGAAGACATCAAGAAGGGGCGAGTCGCAAATCTGATGAACGCGTCCTACCCGGGTCGTACAACCTTTATGAAGGTTCCAACCCTGTCCACCATCTGGGACTACATCAACCGTGCCATGCCATGGAACGCGCCGAAATCGCTTTCGACAGATGATGTCTACTCGGTGGTAGCCTTTTTGCTGAACCTGAATGGCATTGTCCCGGACGACTTCACGTTGTCAGACAAGAACATTCGCGAAGTTCAGGGTCGCATGCCCAACCGCAATGGCATGACGACCAAACATGCCTTGTGGCCTGGTAGCGAATTTGGCGGAACCAGCAAGCCAGATACCAGCAATGTGGCATGCATGAAAGACTGCGTCCCAGAGGTCAAGCTGGCGTCTTTTCTGCCAGAGTTTGCCCGCAATGCGCATGGTAATTTGGCTGAGCAAAATCGTGCGGTTGGTGCTCAACACGGTGCGGATACAACCCGCCCTGAAGCCAAGGCTGGCTCACCTGCGCCCGCACCAGTGGCAGCGCCAACTCCAAAGGCAGAGGCCTCGAGTGGCGCCAAGGCTGTCTTGGGTTTGTTGCAAAAGAACGGTTGTACCGCATGCCATGGGGTCAACAACAAGATCGTAGGACCGGCATTTGCGGATGTTGCCAAGAAGCATGCGGGCAAGGCAGACTATTTGGCCGGAAAAATACGATCTGGCGGGTCGGGAGTTTGGGGCGCTGTGCCCATGCCGCCACAGACCTTGAGTGATGCCGAGGCCAAGACTATCGCGGCGTGGTTGGCATCGGGTGCAGGCAAGTAGGACAATCAAAATATTCACAATCGAGCATTAGCAACTTTTTCAGTATTTACATTCATTTAGGAGACTCAGATGCAAACTCGTCGCAAGACACTCAAGCAAAGCGCTGTTTTGGCTGGCCTACTGGCTGCTACGGGCATGTTCCCACAGTACGCTTTTGCCGCCTTTAATAAGGCGGCTTTCGATGCCAAGACTCTTGCGGAAGTGCTCAAGGCAATGGGCGCAGGAGCGCCTGCCGAGAGCAAGGATGTCACCATTGGTGGCCCTGACATTGCTGAAAATGGCGCTGTGGTTCCATTGACCGCCAGCACTTCGCTGGCCGGAGTCAAGCAGATTCTTATTTTGGTTGAAAAGAATCCTTCAGCCCTCATTGCAGTGTTCAACGTCACCGACAGCGTGGAAGCCAACTTTGCAACACGCGCCAAGATGGGTCAATCATCGGATGTGTACGCCGTGGCCATCATGGCTGATGGCAAAGTGCTTTTTGCCAAAAAAGAAGTCAAGGTTACTCTTGGCGGATGTGGCGGTTAATCGTTGTAATGTTTATTAATTGTTCGGGGATAGAGCTTGTTCGCTGCGCGTAACCGCGGACTGTCCCCAATGTTTTCATATATCAGGAGCTAAAAATGGCAGATCCAATGCGCATTCGTGCACAAGTAGCAGGTGACAAAGCGACCGTTCGGGTTTTGATGGCCCACGAGATGGAGTCGGGTCAGCGCAAAGATGCGGCTGGCAAACTGGTGCCTGCGTGGCACATTTCCGAGGTTACCGCAACACACAACGGAAAACCCGTTTTGACCGCTGAGTGGGGCCCCGCAGTATCCAAAAACCCTTTCCTCCAGTTCGTTGTCAAGGGCGCCAAGGCAGGTGACAAGATTGCTGTCACCTGGAAAGATAACAAGGGCGATACACGCACTGACGAAGCCACAGCGTCTTAGTCGACTCGGTATTTCTAAATAAGGGCGTGACGCTGGACTCGCCCTTTTTTCTTCCCTGCTTTTTTAAAATCCAAAGAGGTCACCATGAGGACGTCATTACTTTTCTCGATGTTGATGGTTGGCAGTTTGTCAACCGCAACGGCCTTTGCACAAAAGTCAGCAGTACAGAGCATTGAAGAATACCGTGCCATGCTGGCCGATGGGAATCCGTCTGAGTTGTTTGAGGCCAAGGGCGAAGACCTCTGGAAGCAAAAACGCGGACCCAAAAACGCATCCCTGGAAGCCTGTGATCTAGGCAAAGGTCCAGGCGTCTATAAGGGCGTATTTGTGGAGCTTCCGCGCTATTTTGCAGATACCGGGCGGGTTCAGGACATGGAGTCGCGCCTGCTGACGTGCATGCAGAACTTGCAGGGTTTTAACGCAGATGAGATTGCCAAGACAGGGTTTGGCAAGGGTGAACAAGTCAATGTAACGGCATTGGCCGCCTGGTTGTCGGCTGAGTCCAAAGGCATGAAGTTCAATCTGTCGCAGAACCATGCGCAGGAGAAGATTTCATACGAAGTCGGTAAGCGGTTGTTTTTTCAGCGTGCGGGTCCGCATGATTTTTCCTGCGCGTCTTGCCATGGACAAGACAACACGCGTATTCGCTTGCAAGACTTGCCCAACTTGACAAAGAACCCCGGTGATGGGATCGGCTTTGCAGCCTGGCCTGCGTACCGGGTCTCAAATGGTCAGATGTGGGGCATGCAGCAGCGCCTCAATGACTGCTATCGCCAACAGCGCTTCCCTTATCCTGGTTTTGGCAGTGATGTAACCATTGCCCTTGGCGTATACCTGGGCGTAAACAGCGCAGGCTCCAAGTCGATTGCCCCCGCTCTTAAACGTTAAGCCAAGGAGGCCACCATGAACAAATGCAACTATTTTTCGGTGATTTCCGCAGTTGGTGTCGTGATCACTTTGGCAGTATCACCGGTTCAGGCCCAACAGGCCAAACCACTGGCTGTCGCGTCGGCTGACAATGCTGAAGTGTTCGATTTCTTCCACCGTGAAGCGGTCAAGACGTCGTTTCGTAGCCAGGGAATCGTGAAGACCAGCGTGCTCGATACTGATGAGACTAATCGGGCATGCAGCGCTGCCGATGTAGCAGGCAAACCTCTGGACAAGAAGCGGGCCAAGGAGATTGAGGCGATAAATCTCAAGACGATCAAGTGGCCAAGCGACGGTAAGTTTGTTGGGGACTGGAAAGAGGGCGAGAAGCTGGCCCAAAGTGGTCGTGGCTTGACCTATAGCGACGACGCCACGACTCCGAATGGTGGCAATTGCTACAACTGCCACCAAATGGACAAGAAGGAAATATCCTTTGGAACCATCGGCCCCAGCCTGTACAACTACGGCAAGTTGCGCGGTGTGGCCGATGTCAACAGCCCGGCGTCCAAGGCCATTATTGAATACACGTGGGGAAAAATCTGGAACTCCAAAGCGTACAACGCTTGTTCCAATATGCCGCGCGCTGGCCATATGGGCATCATGACGGAAGCCCAAATACGGCATTTGGTCGCTTTGCTGGTGGATCCCAAATCGGCTGTGAATCAGTAGCAGTTGATAACCCCTTCTCGCACCCGGCTAGTCCGGGTTTTTTCTTGATTCAGTGAAGAATTCAAAATGAACTTATCCAAACGCGAATTTTTTCAGGTGCTGGGTGCCGGCACCATGGCGGGCATGGGGCTTGGGACCTATGCAGATGCCGATGCTGCAACAGCCTCCAATGGACTCTACGATATTCCCCGATTTGGTAATGTGTCTTTCCTGCACATGACTGATTGCCACGCGCAGCTCAAACCGATTTACTTCCGTGAACCCAGCATCAATATCGGCATGGGTTCGATGAGGGGCAATTTGCCTCACCTCGTAGGCGAGCACTTGTTGAAATTCGCCAACGTGCGCCCTGGCACTGCGGAGGCCTACGCGCTGGGCTATCTGGACTACGAAAAGGCTGCCAAACGCTATGGCAAGGTGGGGGGCTTTGCACACCTGGCCACGCTGGTAAAGCGGATGAAGGCCAGTCGGCCGGGCGCGCTGCTACTCGACGGGGGCGACACCTGGCAGGGCTCCGGCACCTCACTCTGGACCAACGGGCAGGACATGGTCGACGCCTGCAAGCTGCTTGGCGTGGACGTGATGACAGGGCACTGGGAATTCACATTGGGCATGGAGCGCGTCAAGGAAATTGTCGACAAGGACTTTGCCGGCAAAGTTGACTTTGTGGCGCAAAACATCAAGACCAATGACTTCGGTGACCCGGTGTTCAAGCCCTACGTCATCCGCGAGATGAACGGCGTGCCGTGCGCCATCATTGGTCAGGCATTTCCCTACACACCCATTGCCAACCCGCGCTACATGGTGGCTGACTGGTCGTTCGGAATCCAGGATGAAAACCTGCAAAAAATGGTCGACGAAGCGCGTGCCAAAGGGGCACAGGTGGTTGTGGTGTTGAGCCACAACGGCATGGATGTGGACCTGAAAATGGCCAGTCGTGTATCGGGTATCGATGCCATCATGGGCGGTCATACGCACGATGGCATGCCCGTTGCGACCTTGGTGTCCAACAAGGGCGGTAAAACCATCGTCACGAATGCCGGCTCCAACAGCAAATTCCTGGGCGTCCTTGACTTTGATGTCAAAGACAAGCGCGTCATGGACTTCCGTTACAAGCTCTTGCCTGTATTTGCCAACATGCTGCCCGCAGACGCTGAGATGGATGCGCACATCAACAAGATGCGCGCACCGTTTGAGTCGAAACTGGCTGAGAAATTGGCCATTACAGAGGGCACGCTGTACCGCCGTGGCAATTTCAACGGCACAGGCGACCAGCTGTTGGTCGATGCACTAATGGACGTGCAGGGCGCCGAAATCGCGTTCTCACCGGGCTTCCGCTGGGGCACCACGCTCTTGCCCGGTCAAGCCATCACCCGCGAGTGGTTGATGGACATGACCGCTACCACGTACTCCTATGCCACGGTGACCGAGATGACCGGCGAGACCATCAAGACCGTACTCGAAGACGTAGCAGACAACCTGTTCAACCCCGACCCTTACTATCAGCAGGGTGGGGATATGGTGCGTGTCGGTGGGCTGCAATACAGCTGCAACCCGGGCGCGGCCATGGGCAAGCGCATTGACAACATGCAATTGCAGGGGCGCGCCATTGAGGCCAGCAAGAAGTACAAGGTGGCGGGCTGGGCGCCGGTAGCCGAAGAGGCCCGCACACAGGGCAATAAGATGGTGTGGGATGTGGTGGAGACGTGGCTCAAGGCCCGAGGCGGTAAAGTGTCGCCCCGCAAGCTCAACACGCCAAATCTGGTAGGCGTGAAGCCAAATCCAGGTTATGCCGGAGCGTAAAGCACTCGACGCAGATCTGGCGACATTGTTGGATGCGGTGATATGCTATAAATAATGTAGCTGCTTACGCATATTTGACGGCGGCTGCAGCACTATTTCGCTTAGGTTAGGCCATCAAAGACCACCACATCGACCAGTTCACCGGCGCGCACATTGCCTTGTTCATGACGCAAGACCACCATGCAATTGGCCTCGGACATGGACCGCAAAACGCCCGAGCCCTGGGAGCCCGTGATCCGTACAACGGTGTTGCCGCTGGCATCGGTAGACAAGACACCGCGTTGGTACTCGGTACGCCCGGGCTTTTTTCGAATGTCGGTTTGAGAGGTTACACGCAGCACGGGCAGCGGGTCAGCGCTGGCGCCCATCATGCGCAGCA
>JAIPDC010000123.1 GCA_021737865.1 Rhodoferax sp. | reverse complement strand
GCATTTACCGCTGGAGAGAGTTCTGGTGGTCCTTGCAGACACCTCTAGGGCCCACTTGATGCTTGATCCTATCCTGATTTTTGAGTTGGCCGCCCTGGGTCTGGCAACCGGGTTTTTGGCAGGCCTGCTGGGTATTGGCGGGGGCATGCTGATCGGTCCATTCATGACCCTCATCCTTTCGTCCGTGGGTGTGGCCGCCGATCTCGCGGTCAAGATGGCGATAGCCACGTCGATGGCCACCATCATGTTCACGTCCATCTCCAGCGTGTATGCCCACCATAAGCGCGGTGCGGTGCGGTGGGACATTGCCAAGGGACTGGTTCCGGGCATCATGATCGGTGGTGCAATTGCAAGCGCCGGCGTTTTTGCCTTGCTCAAGGGCACGGCACTGGCGATCTTTTTTGCCCTTTTCGTAGGCTTTTCTGCCACCCAAATGTTTTTGGACAAGAAACCCAAGCCCAGCCGCCAGATGCCCGGCACCGCAGGCCAACTCGCAGCCGGCAGTGTCATCGGTTTTCTTTCCGGCCTGGTTGGCGCGGGCGGCGGCTTTATCAGCGTACCCTTCATGGTGGCGCACAACGTTGTCATCATCAATGCAGTGGCCACCAGCGCAGCGCTGGGCTTTCCCATCGCGCTTGCCAACACAGTGGGCTATGTCATCAGTGGCGCCTCACTGCCCAACCTGCCCGCCCATTCGCTAGGCTACGTCTGGTTGCCCGCGCTCGGGGTGATTGCGTGTTGCAGTGTGTTGACCGCACCACTGGGGGCAAAAATGGCGCACAAGCTGCCGGTGGCACGGCTAAAGAAGGTTTTCGCGCTGATCCTGTACATCCTGGCAGCCTACATGCTGTGGAAAGGCCTGCACGGCTGATGGTGTGCGACTAAACCGGGCTTCCCAGCATCGTTGAGTCGCGCACATTGCGCTGATTTGAAGGTGCTCGCGAAATTCTCAAGAAGGTTGTGCGGGCCCAGGCCAAACTCCCTTTGGTTAAACCTGAACCAAGTCAATTCCCAAACTCCGAACCAGGTAGGTAGTGACCCTAGGCGACCTGGTTTACTGTGTTGAATTGATTGAGTATTTTCAGTATTGAAGGTCCGGGCTTGCAGACCGCATGAATCTGAAACACAAACGTGAACTTATTTCATAAACTTGCGGTTCAATTTGTAACCCGCAGAACTCCCATGGACAAGCCCTGGAAATTGCTTGCAGCGTCGGTTGCACTAACCTTCGGCCTGCTCAGTCTGTCGGCAACCGCAGCGCCAGCAGCAGGTCAGCCATCCGGCAGCAGGTCTGTGCGACCCAACATCGTGGTGCTGGTGGCAGACGACTGGGGCTTTACGGATGTGGGGGCCTTTGGCGGAGAGATTGCAACACCGAATATCGATGCGCTGGCCCAGCAGGGAACCCGTTTTACCAATTTCCACGCTGCGGCCTCCTGTTCACCAACCCGCTCCATGCTGCTTACAGGGGTGGACAACCACCGCAACGGAGTCGGCAATCTGCGAGAAGCCATGCCGCGTGAGCACCTCGGCAAGCCTGGCTACCTGGGTTCCCTGGCTCAAAATGTGGTGACCATCGCCACGCTGCTACAAGACAGCGGCTACAGCACCTACATCACCGGCAAATGGAATGTGGGTTCCGAGCCCCACAACCTACCCAACCGCCGCGGGTTTGACCGCTCCATCATTCAGGGCGACACTGGGTCCGACAACTGGGTGCCCAGTCAGCGCTACCTGCCGCACTCTGCCACCGTGGAGTGGTTTGAAGACGGCAAACCCGCCACGATGCCCAGGGAGTACTACTCCTCCACCTACTTTGTGGACCGCATGCTGGGATACCTGAAGGCCGATGAGGTCTCTGGCAAGGGCAAGCCGTTTTTTGCCTACCTGGGCTTTCAGGCCAACCATGTGCCTATCCAGGCACCACAGGCCTTTATTGACAAATACCGTGGCAAATACAAGGACGGTTGGGACGCATTACGCGAACAACGGCGCAAGAGCGCCGTGGCACTGGGCATCATCCCGGCGGACACCCGGATGGTGCGCATGGGAAGCACGGGTGACTGGAGCGCACTGAGTGACAAGGACAAGCTCTACCAGCAGCGTGAGATGGAAATCTATGCCGCTATGGCGGACGCCATGGACCATGAAGTGGGTCGATTGATTGCCCACCTCAAGGCCACCGGGGAGTACAACAACACCGTGTTTGTGTTTTTGTCCGACAACGGCGCCGAGGGCAGCGACTACAAAGACGCGCAACCCTGGTTGTGGACGCAATACTCGCAAGACATTGACCGGCTTGGCGGCAAAGGCGCCTACGGCATTCCAGGGCCCAGTTGGGCCAGCGCATCGGTTTCGCCGCTTGCGGGCTACAAGTTTTATGCAGCCGAAGGGGGCATTCGCGTGCCCATGGTGATTGCCGGCGTGGCGGGCGGACGCGGCAACCAGATTGCACATGCATTGACACATATCACCGACATTTCCCCCACCCTGCTGGAATTGGCGGCAGTGCCTTTGCCGGGAGGGCAATACCGCGGTCAGGCGGTTGAGCCCATGACCGGAAAGAGCCTGGTTTCCCTGGTCAAAGGTGAAGCGCACAGTGTGCGCGCGCAAGACGAGCCGCTGGGCTATGAGCTTTCTGGCAACAAGGCCCTGTTCAGGGGAGACCTCAAGCTTGCTAAAAATGACCCTCCGGTTGGCGATGGACGCTGGCATTTGTACGACATACAAAGAGACCCGGGTGAAACCCTCGACCTCCAGACCGAAATGCCGGAGCGCTTCGCAACGATGCAGCAGGACTATCTGGCCTACGAAAAAGCACACGGGGTATTACCCATGCCGGCCGGCTACAGTCCGGCCGGTGCGGTGCTGATCAACGGCATCCATAACTACTGGTTGCCAACCTACGGAGCGGTTGGCCTGGTTCTCTTATGTCTGCTTGCCTCCATTATTTTGCTATCAAAGAAGAAGCGCTCTGCGCATATTCCATGAGGGCTGGAGGCTATTTTTGTTCTCCATGGCCGGCTGAAGACGGCGGCCCTCAGCGGTTGCAGGCCGCTATGGATGGCCGTGGCGCGGCGGCGGGCCTCGCACTGCAAGCGGGTGAGCACCTGCAGTGCGTCACGCGCAACACGCTGATGTCCACCATGACCATACTGGGTGCACCAGGCGAGGTCTACCTGATGCTGCACTCGGCCCTGCGTGCGCAGATCGGTCTGCCCACAACCGCCTGTGTGGAACGAATCGACCCGATCAGTTTGAAGACCATCACGCGCTCTCCCCGCCTCGCCGGTGGTCCCATGTGGCCCGGTGGCATGGCAGTGCACCGCAATGGTGACCTGTATCTGGTCTATGGGCGCTACCTGCACCGCCTGAACCGTGACTGCAAGCCACTGGCCCAGTTGCAACTGCCCATCAATGCCGCCTACAACTCGTTTGTCATTCTGGACAACGGCCTTATCGTCACGAAGAACCTCTCGGACACGGAGCCTGCGCGACTGACGGTGGTGAGCCCCGAAACGGTCACGCGCGCCTGCAATGATGTCGATTGCCCAGAGCCCTCGGTTGCGCGCCTGAGCGCCATGGGGAACACGGTTTACGTGGTTGGGGTTCGCTCAATCTTTCGATACCACTGGTCTGAAGGAAATGCAACGCTGGAGTTCGACGCCACGTGGCGCTTTGACTACATTGGCAACAGTTCGCAGACTTTTGGTTGGGATGTGGTGCTGGACGGACACCACGCCTGGTTTATGGACAACGGCAAACACCGCTACCGTTTCCGGATGGTGGGTGCCGGGGCCAACCCGACATCCAACCGGCTGATTCGGGTGTCACTCACGGATGCAAATGACCATCACACTCTGCAGGTCTGCGGCGCTGGGGGCGGCAGCGTGACCAACCCGCCGGTCTACGACTTGCAGCGTCACATTGTGGTGGCTTATGACTCGGCCAATTGCCACTTGCGGGCGTGGCGTTTTGACACGACCGACCGCACCATGAAGCCGCTGTGGCACAAGCAGGGTTTTGGATGCTCCAGCCACATGGTGCTGTACCCTGAAACAGGGGAACTGGTCACCAACGACTACCGCAACTTTGGGGAGGAAGTCGTGATTTTGAACATTGAAACCGGAGCCGAACAGGGCCGCGTGCGAACTGGCGGTGTCATGCAAGGCGTCGTCTTTCCCAGCGTGGGCTGGGGGCGCGATGTGTACTGGAGCTCCATGGGGCGCCTGGCCCGGGTATTTGTCAACTAGCGATAAGGAATCACTTTCAATGCAACGCAAAACCCGCTGGATTCTTGGCGCGCTGTTGACCGCAGTCGCCAGCACCGTGCTGATCTCCACTTTTCAGCGTCCGATTGCCACGCTTCTACTGGAGCAGATGGTCCACAAGAATGTGGGACGCAACATCATTGCCGATCTGTCAGACGGCCTTCACCTTGCACTGTGCGGGACGGGCTCCCCATTTCCCGACCCAACACGCGCGGGACCCTGCTCGGCCATCATCGCAGGCGACCGGTTGTTCATCGTCGACACCGGAGAAGGCAGCGCGCGTACCTTGGGCTACATGGGCATTCCGGCGGCCAAGATTGAAGCCATCTTTCTGACGCACTTTCACTCAGATCACATTGATGGCATTGGCCCGTTCCTTTTGCAGCGCTGGGGGGTTGGAACCTTCCAGACCCCCACGCCGGTGTATGGCCCTACAGGCGTCGACCAAGTCGTGGACGGGTTTCGTGCAGCGTATGTACTCGACTTCGGCTACCGCGTGGCACACCACTCACCCAAAATCATGCCACCCGGCGGAAGTGGTGGCAAAGGTATGCCATTCGCCTTACCACCAATCGGACAAGGTGATCAGGTGGTGGTACTCGAAGACAAAGGCTTGACGGTCACTGCCTTTCGCGTAGACCACGCTCCGATTGATCCGGCGGTGGGCTATCGCTTTGACTACAAGGGGCGCTCCATCGTGATCACGGGAGACACCAAGAAAACCCCGTCCGTGCAGGCCCTGTCAAAAGGTGTCGACATTCTGGTCCATGAGGCACTGCAACCCAAACTGGTCAAGCTATTGGAAACCGAGTTCGCCAATCAACACATGAACAATATGTCGCAAGTCATGCGCGACATCCTGAATTACCACACCACGCCAGAAGAGGCTGCAGCCCAGGCCGCCGCCGCAGGGGCCAAGGAGTTGGTACTGAACCACATCGTTCCGCCGTTACCACTGCGCTTCGCCTACCCCGCCTTTCTGGGCGATGCGTCAAAGTTCTATGACAAGCCCATTACGGTGGGGGAAGACGGAATGCTGTTCAGCCTGCCTGCCAATTCCGTTTTGATCGAACACAAGAAGCTCTACTAACGTGCTCCCCCTGCAAGGTAAAACTGTATGAAATCGCTCCCTGAGATTGACACAACTGACATCCTGCGCACCCCGGAAGAGCGCTTCTCTCACATAGCCGACTTTCCCTATGCCCCAAAATATGTAGAGGTCGGAGGACTGCGCATTGCCTACATTGACGAAGGCCCACGCAACGCCACAGTGGTGTTACTGATGCATGGCGAGCCTACCTGGTCTTATTTGTACCGCAAGATGATCCCGGGGCTGCTGTCGGCCGGGCACCGCGTCATCGCACCCGATCTGGTGGGCTTTGGCCGTTCTGACAAGCCCTCTGCCAAAAAGAACTTCTCCTACGCCAACCATGTAGCCTGGATGGTCGCCTGGATGGAACTCGTGGATATCAATCATGCCACGCTGTTCTGCCAGGACTGGGGCTCGCTGATTGGCCTGCGCATGGTGACGCACAGCCCGGATCGCTTTGACCGCGTCGTACTGGCCAATGGCGGGTTGCCGACTGGCGCCCGAGGCGTTGTGCCGAAGGCTTTCAGGATCTGGCGTGCATTCGCACGCTTCAGTCCGTGGTTTCCCATCGGGCGCATCGTCAACTCAGGCTGCGCGCAGAAGTTGAGTCCGCAGGAGGTCGCCGCAT
Organism: Rhodoferax sp.; assembly: GCA_021737865.1. Classification (GTDB taxonomy): domain Bacteria; phylum Pseudomonadota; class Gammaproteobacteria; order Burkholderiales; family Burkholderiaceae_C; genus Allorhodoferax. The sequence goes on along the minus strand of JAIPDC010000123.1, from coordinate 4,796 downwards.
ACGACGCCCCCTTCCCTTCATCAAAGTATGAGGTGGCGGCCCGTCTGTTCCCCACCTTTGTGCCGACCTCGCCAACCGACCCGGAGCGGGCGGCCAATGAACAGGCGTGGGAAGTACTCAAGCAATGGCACAAGCCGTTCCTGACCCTGTTCAGCAGCCGGGACCCGGTCACCCGCGGCGGCGACAAAATATTTCAAAAACTGGTGCCTGGAGCGGCCAAGCAGCCCCACGCAACAACGCGTGGAGCCGGCCATTTTTTGCAGGAAGACAAGGGACCGGAACTGGCAAAAACCATTGCCGATTTCATTGCCGCAACACCCGCCTAAGGCCCACTCACCTCTTTACTCAGACCCTCACGACATGAACAATCTATTTAAAACACTTTGCCTGGCGACCTATGCACTGGCGCTGGCAGTACCCTTCGTCACCCTGCCTCTGGAGGCGGGCCCCTACCTGCAAAAACTGGCCTTGATCTTGTTGGCCGCCCATATTCTGGAGTTGCCCATCGCCTACCGGTACCTCAGGCTGTACAAAGGACCGCTCGTCGACAGCGTGGCGTTGTCACTGATGTATGGCCTGCTGCACTGGCAACCCCTGGCAAAGGCCAGCAAGCAAAACGCCCACCGTTGAGCATGCAAAGCAGGCGCACGTTTAGCAGGTGGCAGCGGTTCGGCATAGGACTGGGTCTGTACGCGGCGGCGGTCGCTTTGGGCCTTGGCTCGGCCTGGTGGGCACTGAAAAAGGCACCTTGGATGGTGCAAACCGTACAGGTCGGCGCCTGGAGGGGAAACCTGCTCGCGGGCAGCCCGGACGCAGACATGTACACCCGGGCCAGCATTGCCCTCAACGCCCTGCTGGCGCTGGGTCGCGACGAAACCATGTACTTCATCGCTTCGCACGACGATTCCGGACATCCGTTGCGCGCACGTTGCAGCTACCGCGTGGAAGGCGTCCCACCCAAGGCCAGGTGGTGGAGCGTGACGGCCTATGCCGACGATATGTATTTGTTTGAGGCCCCCAACAAACGCTACAGCCTGAACGGCACCACCGCACAACTCGACGCCAACGGCCACTTTGCGTTCACCACCGGTGGACAGGAACAGCCTGGAACCCATTGGCTCCCGACGCCCGGCAACCGCGGGTTGGTGTTGACGCTGCGCTTGTACAACCCCGAACCAGACCTCCAGGCGGCGCCTGCTTCCCTCAACCCGCCCACGATCAGTGCCTTGGGGGCTTGCACATGAAACGCTTCTCGGATCACCATCGCCTGTGGTTTTATCGCATTCTTACGCTCGTTACAACCGCGATTTTGGTACATCTCATTGCGGTCTGGTCCGCACCACGGCTGATCATGCAGGTGCTGATGCACGGACCCATGGCTCAGACGATGAACATGCAGAACCAGGCTGCGTTTCCCCCTGCGGTGACTGCCGCGTCCCGCACGGTGGTCATGCCCAGCCCGGACCTGCTGTATTCGGTGTGCGTGTTTGACGTGACCGCCGGACCCGTTCGCATAACGGCCAATCCGCAATTGAAATCGTACTGGTCCATTGCTCTCTATGCGTCCAACAGCGACAACTTCTTTGTCATCAACGACCGCAAAGCAGACGGTCGCCCGGTGGATCTATGGCTCGTTTCAGCGACCGGAACTTCTGATGCCAGGCCAATACCCGCCTCAATGCCTGACGGTGCCTCGGTCGTAGTGTCACCCTCGAAAACCGGCTTTCTGCTGATGCGCGTGTTGACCGGTGACTACGAGTCCGAAAAGGACATCGTTGAACCCGCCCGCCATACGCTGGCCTGCTCACCCGCCTAGGACGTTTCATGCTTGCACAACTCCTGCAGCGCACCCTCATTGCGCAGCTCATCCTTGGCAGTGCCCTGGCCTACTGGCTGCATGCCAGGAGCACGCTTTCCAAGCCGCAAGCCTTCGCTTTGGTCGGTGCCTTCCCTTTTTTGGTCCTGGCTCTGGTGAATGTCTACACCGCCGTTGTTTCGCGCGGCCCAGAGCCGTGGAGTGCCTGGGTTCGATCACTCCTCGGTGAGTACCGGGCCGGCGTCGTCATTTTCTTGCTTCGCCAACCCTGGACACGAAAAGCCCCGCGCCTATTGCCCGCAACCGGCACGCACAAACGCATTCCGGTTGTTTTGGTCCATGGTTACCTGTGCAACCACCGCATTTGGGACGATGTGGCACCCCAACTGCGCGCCCAGGGCCACGATGTCTTCGCCGTCAATATGGAGCCGCTGTTCTGCTCCATCGACTGCTATGCCGAAGTGGTGGAGTCTGCGATACAGGCGCTGTTGACCCACAGTGGACAACAGCAAGTGGCATTGGTCGGGCACAGCATGGGCGGACTCGCCATCCGCGCCTGGCTACGCGTCCATGGTCGTGATCGGGCAGCGCGTGTGCTGACACTGGGAACACCCCATGTCGGTACCCAGGTCCCACAACATGTCAAAAGCAAGAATGGCATCCAGATGGCATGGAAGAGCGAGTGGCTTGACACCCTCGCCGCGTCTGGGGTGCCCGCTGCACACGGGCTGTTCCGCATTGCCCTGACGCCACAGGACAACATCGTCTACCCACAGCGCGCACAGGTATTGCCTAACGTGACGCCCACCGTTTTTGAGGGCATTGGCCATCTGCAAATGTGTCTCGACCCAGCGGTGATTCAATGGCTCAAGGGTCAGTTGGCCGATGTGGACGTGGCGTCCGTTGCGGCCGCATAACTTCAGAAGCACAGAGACCATGTCAAAAATCAAGGCACTCATCGGGCGTGGGGTCTCCCGGCTGATTACCAGCACCGGAGTTAGGGACTTTCGACGCGCCCTCCATGCTTTGCAAAGACGCAGCTTGGGCCGCGCGCCTACTGTGCACTATTTCCATCAGCCAGATGACCCATATAGCCAGCTACTGGCGCGGTGTCTACCAACCCTGCAGTCGCGTTACACCATTTCCATTGTTTCGCATGTCGTGCCGCCACCCGACGCTGCGGCAGCGCCCGATATTGAGCGGTTGCGCGCGTGGTCGTTGCGCGATGCGAACCGCCTGGCGTGCGCGCTTTCCGGGCTGCCCCCATTGGAGGCCACAGCGGCCGCATCGCAAGCTGTTTCCGCAACCGCATTGGCTGAAGGCGCCACACTTCGCAAACGGTTGGGGCACTACCTGGGTGCCACGCTGTACTTTGAAGGTGAATGGTATTGGGGTGTTGATCGTCTGCACTATCTGGAGGCACGCCTGGCAAGGGCCGGGCTGCGGCTTGGCGCCCCGCTCGACAACACCCAGCCTCACTACATCTTCCCGCCACGTACGCTGCAATTCCAGCCGATCAACGCAGCCAGATCCCTGCGGCCTGTGATCCATTTTTACTGTTCGCTGAGGAGCCCCTACACCTATTTGGCCGCACGTCAGGTTCGCGAGTTGGCAAACCACTACGGTGCTGAACTGCGTCTGCGCTTTGTGCTACCGATGGTGATGCGGGGATTGCCGGTCCCGCTGCCAAAGCGACTGTACATTTTGCGTGACACCAAACGCGAAGCCGACCGGTTGGGACAACCCTTTGGCTCCGTGGTCGACCCCGTCGGAAGACCGGTGGAGAACGGGCTGGCCCTGCTGCACGCCGCCATCAAAACCGGTCAAGGGTCCGCACTTCTGGAGTCATTTCTGGAGGGTGTCTTTGCCCAGGGACTTGATGCTTCCAGTGTGCACGGACTGAAGCACATTGCCAGGCGCGCCGGAATGAGCCCGGCCGACTGCACTGCGGCGCTGAGGGACGATGCTTGGCGCGCGGCCGCCGAGACCAATCGCTCAGACATGCTGGAGCGTGGCATCTGGGGCGTGCCGTCCTTTCGTGTCAATGACATGCCCGTGTTATGGGGTCAGGACCGGTTGTGGATGTTGGAGGAAGACCTCATCGCCGCGTTGTGCCAATAGAACTTGCACTGAACCAGGCATGGCGTTTTGTGACGTTGCCCTACTTTTCCGGGAACCCCGGCTCACGCTTTGCCACCATGTACATATAGCCATCCACCAGATCGGCCATCGCCTGGGCAAATTGTGGCGACGTGGTGTCGGGATCATCATTCCAGATTGCCGTGCGCAACGCACCAAGAAACGAACGCGACAACACGAACATTTCGGTCGGGTTGAGTAGGCGCTGCATCGTCAACCCTTGTGTACGCAGTGAAACGCTGGCGAGCATTTGACCCAGGAACGTATTGCGTCCTTCTATCATGCGGACATCCCGGCGGGACAACACCCACTCAATGATGGCCCGATGGGCCGCCCGGCGTTGACTGAAAGCCCCCACCATCATGTCCACCAGATCGCGTGTGGTTTGCTTTTTGCCCCGCGCTGCCGCATCACTGAATTCTGCCAGCAAGGTCTGCCTCTGCCGCTCAGTCTCGAGTTCGACCAGCGCCATCATCACTGCATCAATGTTCTCAAAATACTGGTAGAGCGTGCCGACACCATAGCCTGATCGCTCAGCCAGTGCTGCCACCTTGAATCCGTCCAGCCCCTCAGTTTCAAGAATCTGAACGGCACTCTCCAAAATGGCTTCGACAGTTTGCCGTGACCGGTCTTGCTGGGGCGCCCTAACTATTGATTTTATTGAGGTTTTTTCTATTTTTTGGGCCATAAAAGGGTTGCCCGAAAATGTGAAACATTTAACTGAAACTATTTCATAAACTATAGACCAGTCAACCCCAAAATGCGTTGTAAGGCGTCGCATCTTTTCTTCGGAAGCTTTCATGACTGATTTGACCGTACGCAAACTCCTGATCGACCTCAC
>JAIPDC010000122.1 GCA_021737865.1 Rhodoferax sp. | reverse complement strand
GCGCTGCTGACCGTGATGGACATGCGTGCCAAGGGGCATGTGCACCAGGTGAAGACGCTATGAGCATCCGCACTATTTGGCTGGTGGTTGTGACGGTGGCGTTGTGCTGGCCGTTTTGGTTGATTGACCTGGTGCGCAGGGCGCAGGGCGCTTGGGGGGAAGGCGATATGAATATCACTGAATTGCTGGTGGAGCTGGACTACCACCCCAACCAGCTGACCGTGCTGGCGGCTGCGGAGCTGCGCAGACAGTACCAAGAGATTTACACCGCCTACATTGAGGCAGCGAACCAAACGCTGCGCCCACAAGACGAACGCATTGCACTGGCATTCGCCCGAGCCATCATCGACGCCACTATCGACAAGCTGGCGCAGGGTGTGAGCGTGGAGCCTGACCACGTTATCCACGCTACCGACAGCGAGACGATTGATTGCTATCGAGAAGACCAACTCACCACCGCAATCGCAGCAGCGCGGGTGCAGGCACTGGAAGAGGCGGCTCTAGTTGCTGGTGGTCTATATCAGCACTACCGTGACTTGTACAAAGGCCGCGCTACTCCTGTTGACAAAGAGCATTGGTACAACCCTCACACCGATGGGATAGCTGATGGTGCGGGCATGGCAGAGGACGCGATACGCGCATTGATCGGAGAAACAAAATGAACCCACAAATCAAACACCGCTACACAGGCGCAGTCCTGTTTGAAGGCGAAGCAGGCATGACGACTCGCGCCATACTGGAAAAAGCAACTACAGCGAAGGCCAACTTGTACGGTGCCAACTTGAGCGGTGCCAACTTGTACCGTGCCAACTTGAGCGGTGCCAACCTGCGTGGTGCCGACTTGAGCAAAGCCGACTTGAGCGGTGCCAACTTGTACGGTGCCAACTTGATCGGTGCCAACTTGTGCGGTGCCAACTTGAGCGGTGCTGACTTGAGCGGTGCCAACTTGAGCGGTGCTGACTTGTACGGTGCCAGCTTGGGTGGAACGTTCGGCAAGCTGATTGCTGGTAAACCATTCTTTCAGTGTGGCCCCATTGGCTCCCGCTCGGATTGCTTGCAGTCGTTTATCACAGATAAGGGAATCGTCATCAAAGCTGGTTGCTTCACAGGCTTCATTGACGACTTCGTGGCGGCTGTTGAAAAGACTCACGGCGACTCAGATCACGGCAAAGAGTACGCAATGGCTGTGCTAATGATCGAAGCACACGCTGCTATTTGGGGAGCCAAGACATGAACATCAAAGAAATCAAACTCGCAGCAGCGATGGCCGCACGGTTTATCGCGCTGTCGAAAGAGATTGAATCAATCGAGCACAAGGATTACTCGTATGTGCAGAGTGGCGCTGCATCGGGAGCCTTGCGCCGTGCGTCTATGGACTTGACACGCCAACTGGCGGTGATGCGGAGGGCGACATGACAGTAGAAACCGAAATGATGAACGAAGAAAACGGACGCTTGCGCCGACACATCAAGACGCTTGAAGCGGAGTTGAAGAAGCTGGAAGCACCAGCATGGTTGCTCAAGTCCACACAAGACCTTTGCCTTAGTCTTGCCAAGCGTGTCTACCCAGAGGTGACAGGATTTCAAGTCTTGGATGACCTCGCAGGAGTTATCAGCCAGATTGACAACATCACTTGCGGGATGGAGAGAAAGCGTGACCAAGCAGCGCAAGCACAGGATAAAGACGCACTGTTCTTTGAACGCGCTGAAAAGTTGGCGCAAACACAGGTAGCAGACCCAGTTCGATTCACCCTCGACCAACTAACCGCCGCAATCGCAATAGCGCGGGCTGCTGCGTTGGATGAAGCTGCTCTGGTCGCTGGTGGGCTTTATCAGCACTACCGTGACCTATACAAAGGACGCACCGAGCCAATCAACAAAGACCACCGGTACAACCCACACACCGATGGCGTAGCTGACGGTGCAGGCATGGCAGAGGACGCGATACGCGCATTGAAGGGATCGACATGATGGCCTGTGACATTTGCAAATGCAACACAAAGAGCATCGAGGACTTGCGAGACATCTACCAGTCCGATGAAGTGAAACAGGTGTGCCCTGACTGCGCGAAGGTGTTGAACACTGAACTCAGCAAGATACAAACGGCAACGTCGAAGATTCAGATTGGCTGGTTCAAGAACCGTATCAAGCAACTGTTGGGAGCCAAGACATGACCGTCGAACTTGAAATGATGAACGAAGAAAACGGACGCTTGCGCCGACACATCAAGACGCTTGAAGCGGAGTTGCGGAAGCAGGATGCAGCGCAAGCACAGGCCCCTGACTGCGGGTGCATAGGACCAAGGGAGTGCACGGGGGAGTGCTGCAAGAAGGCCGCAGTGGGGCCATTTGCATGGGTGACAAAGATAGGCATCCTCCTGCCGCCCTACGAGCCAATGCATGATGATGTTCCGCTCTACACATCACCACCCGACCACACCAAGGCTATGCGGCTGGCGCTGGAGGCACTCAACAACAGCATCGATCTAGTGTGGGAGGAATACACAGAGGCAGAGCGCAACTACGGCGACTACCCAACACGCCGCGCAAGGTTGGATGGCATGAAGGCTATGGCACAACAACATACGGATGCAATCGCTGCGATTAAAGGAGCGTTGAAATGAATAGCCACTGCTCAATATGCGACATCGAAAAGATGTGCGGCTACCAGTACAAACCTTGCGACTGCTGCGACTATCGCAAGTTCCGCGCTATCCCACCTGCATTACAAGACCACATAGCAGAGGCTGTTCGTCAACACAAGATAGCTGGAGAGGCCGCTAGAAATGTGTTCAAGCTGCACCAGTCTGGAGTGAAGCATGACCATTAAACCGATCTATTTAGACCGTGAGGCGGTAGCTCACTGCGTGAGCCTATCCGTGCCAACAATGGAGCGCATGGTGGCCAGCGGCATATTCCCCCAGCCACGCCAGCTCACGGGCAAGGCCTGGAACTTTGACGGCGAAGGCCGCAGGGCCATGCTGGTGGCCATCGATGCGCATGAGCAGCAGATCGCCCAGCTTGGGCAAGCCTATGTCACCGACGCGCTGCTGACCGTGATGGACATGCGTGCCAAGGGGCATGTGCACCAGGTGGTGGGGGTGGCAGCGTGACCGAATCAGCTAACCCGAACCTCCACGGTGCGCCCCAGCGTGCGGGCAGCGGTCTCGATCTGGTCGAGCTTGGATGCATGGCGCAGATCAAACAGCCGGTCTACCTGCGGCACATGCCAACCCAGACGCCGGGCCAGCTCAGCCTTGCGAATGCCCTGCTCGGTCATGGCCTGGTACAGGCCCAGTTTTGCACCTTCCAGCGCACCTGGTCGAACAGTCTTCTGGCCGCGCTTGGGTTTGCTGGGCTGCGGCAGGGGTTTGCGGCTCTCCACATAGAACGACAAGCCGGTCTCCAGCGCATCAACGGCATACAGCAGCGCCTCGTCTTCATCTTCGCCTTGGGTAATAGCCTCTGGAACGTCTTGAAACGTCACCACAAAACCGCCTTCGATTTGGGCCTCAAGGGTTACGGGGTAGTCAAACATGGTCTATTTTCCTTTCAGTCCGAGTTGCTTTTTGATGCCTTCAACCGTGCCAGTCTTCAACTCTGTGCTGTGCATCGGCAGTATCGATTGCTTGTCTCCAAGGTACAGCTTCATGTGCGAACCCTTCATGGACCCGAATGTCACACCTTGTTTGGTCAACCAGCGCTTGAATTCTTTGGAGTTCATAGGTTAAATTATAAACACATGTGTTGTGTTTATAAAGCATTATTAAACAGAAATGTTGTTTTATTTTCGGCATTGGAGACGGCATGACCATCAAACCCCTCTACCTCGACCGCGAAGCTGTAGCCTCGTTCGTGAGCCTGTCCGTGCCAACCATGGAGCGCATGGTGGCCAGCGGCATATTCCCGGCACCTCGCCAGCTCACAGGCAAGCGCGTCGGCTGGCTGGTGCGAGAGGTCGAAGATTGGGCCGAGAGCAGGCCTGTGTCGTCAAACCTGCCGGTGGCCAACTGTGGCGTGCGCCATGGGCAAAAGCCTGAGCTTTATGAGGGCAGCAGCGCATTCAGCCGCTGATCCCACCGCTGCAGCCAATCCCGGCGCTCGGCATCGTACTGGTATTTGTTATAGATACCCCCAACACCAGGCTGCACATGGCCCAGCAGGGCCTCGCCAATCTCGTTTGGGCAACCTAGAGCAGCGATCATGGTGCGGGCCGTGCGGCGCAGATCGTGGGGCGACCAGTGCGTCACCGTCAACCTGATGCGCTGCACATCGAGGCGTGAGTTGCTGTACGGCTGCCTGAAGTGCACCTGTGACTGAATAGCAGGCTGCGACACGTGGCCGGTCTCGGTCTTGGCTGGGAACAGGTAGCCCTTGTGCACCGCCAGGCGTCGCTGCACCACTTCCTTTGCCCGCCCGATCAGCGGCACCCGGTAGTCAAACGCTTTTTCATGCCTGGCGGTCTTGATCCACTCCTTGGGGCACGTCCACCATAGGCCATCAGGCTCTTCGGTAATGTGCTGTGCATGCAATTGCACCAGCTCGCCGCCACGGGCCATGGTCCACAGGTAAAGCGTCAGCACATCGCGCACGGCATCAGACAGCAGCGGCATGTCGACCTGGTCGAGCAGGTGCAGCTCGCGCTCAGACAGCACGCGCTTGCCGGTGCCCTTGTGCTTTCCCTCACGCAGGGCGCCCTTGCTGCGCAGTTTGCCAGGCATGATCTGGCGCCACCAGTTGGGTGAATCTTCAGGCACCCGGCCCGCATCGAGCGCCAGGGCCATGGCCGCGCCCATCTCGTTGCGCACCGATTTTGCCGCCACGGGTGTGCCTGACAAAGTGTCCACCAGGTCAAACACCTGGCGTCGGGTCAGGCTATCGGCGGGCTCTGTGGATACGTCTGCAATGGCAACTACGAGGCGGGCGTTGACGGCCTTGGCACCGACTGGCTTGCGCTGGGTCAGTAGGTGGCCGGTGTAGTAATCGGCCACCATGTCTGCCACGGTGTACACGCCCTGGGCAGCCACCTTGCGCTGGGCTTTCTTGAGCTGGGCCGGGTCAAGGCCCGCATCGCGCTGGTCTTTGAGCACCTGCCAGGCGGTGGTTGCCTGCCCGATGGACATGGCAGGCCACTTGCCGATTTTGATCTGGCGCATTCGCCCATCGACAGGGCTTTTATACCTGTAAGTCCAGGCGCGGCCAGCCGTTGACGCCTCCAGCCGCAACCCCGGACACCCATCAACGACAATATGCCCACCTGGGGCAAGCAGCTTGGCTGCTCTTGCATCAAAATACATCGCTCCACCCCCTTTTCACCAGGCAGGCAGACAGGTTCAAAAACCTACGCCAAAACCTACGCCGGGTGGCGAAGTGTAGCGATATATTGATGATGTGGAGTGATAGCGTAGGTTTTGCACGATTTCGCAAAACCTACGCCGACTCAGAGGGGAATCGGGTAAGACACCTAGTCGAATCAACGACTTACAGAGGTTTTGAATTGATGAATATTGTGATTCTGGATGACTATCAGGACGCCGTGCGCAAACTGGAATGTGCTGCCAAGTTGGAGCAATACCAGGCGAAGGTGTATACCAATACCGTGAAGGGTATTGGACAACTTTCAGTTCGCCTCAAAGACGCGGATGTAATCATTTTGATTCGTGAGCGGACACACATCAATCGGCAGCTTATTGAAAAATTGCCAAAACTCAAATTGATCTCTCAAACCGGACGCGTAGGGCTTCACTTGGACGTGCAAGCCTGTACCGAGCGAGGAATTGCGGTTGCAGAAGGCGCTGGATCTGGCGTGGCACCTGCAGAACTGACCTGGGCACTCATTCTGGCAGCCATGCGCAGATTGCCTCAATATATCGGCAACCTTAAGCATGGTGCTTGGCAGCAGTCTGGCCTGAAAGCAAGTTCGATGCCTCCGAATTTCGGCATTGGCTGCGAACTCAACGGCAAAGTACTGGGTATTTTGGGTTACGGCAAGATTGGCAAGTTAGTTGCAGGGTACGGCCGCGCGTTTGGTATGCAGGTGGTTATCTGGGGCAGTGATGACTCAATAAAAAGAGCCAGCGAAGACGGTCACGCATGTGCACCAAGTCGCGAGTCATTTTTTGAAAACAGCGACATTCTGTCCGTACACCTACGACTCAGCGACACCACAAAGAACTCAATTGACCAGACCGATTTAGGACGAATGAAGCCCACGTCACTGCTGGTCAATACGTCCCGTGCAGAAATCATTGAAACCAATACTTTGATCAGCGCCCTAAATAGGGGGCGTCCCGGTATGGCCGCGATCGACGTTTTCGAAAATGAACCCATTCTGCAAGGACATGCATTGCTGCGACTGGAAAATTGCATTTGCACACCCCACATCGGGTATGTAGAGCAGAACAACTATGAAAAAATTTTCGGCGCAGCGTTTGACAATGTGATCAGTTTCATCAAAGGAACTCCGACCAATATTGTCAACCCTGGTGCGTTACAAGTTAGACGTTGACAGATCTATCAAGGCTTGCGAACCGAACTTCCCTCGGGCGGCGAAAAATCGTAAGCATCAAAATCGATAAGATTGCCCGGCTCCTGAGGTAAATCGATATCGACTGACAAGTTTCCAATATCGATGCCGTCCACCGATAGCGGCTGAGTAGCTTGAGTCAAGTCGGGCTCATCCTTCGGTGCGGGAGCACCAACTCCTTGATCCATCGAACTCACTCTGGATGCAATGAACGGCAAAAGTCCCGAATCTGAGCCCGAGGCGATCCGTCCAGCCGTGCCATGCAGCATCAACAAATCCCGAAACGCATCCAATTCCATCCCCTGCTTGGCGTCGCCTCTGGCATCACGCACCAGACATTTCTCGATGTATGTAATCGCACTCTCCGAAGGCCACAGTGCTTCAATGGTGCGACAGATGTCGGGATAAGCCTCCAACCCATCTCCACCATGGTTGAATGCCGTATAGATTGGAACCTGCCCAGAGAAAATTGAGTTGAATTCAGAGCGGTAATAGTCAAACTCTGCTTTGCGGCCGAGTGAGTGAAGAATCCTGAGGAGATCCAGATACACCAAAGGATTGGATTCAGTGCTACCGTCCACGCAGTCCTTGAGCACCCCCAATGCCTCGTCATGCTGACCCAGCGTCATAAAGAAATCCGCTTGCTGGCGCACATCGAGCATTTCTTGCGTATTGATGGAGCGCAAGTTGCCCGTCATGCTATGGCCAAAGTCAGCATGCCCCGTCCCACGTGAAACTGAACCGACTGTGGGAACTGGCAAACTTGATTCACCACTTATTGAGCCGTCGTGTTCCTTTGCAATGGAAGGCTCACTTAGGTAAAGATCAATATCAACTTCAGTCAACCCCGTGGTCGCTTTTTCAACAACTGGTTTTGGACGTGCCTCGGGGGAAACTTGCACTTCGCCCAGCACACCGCGACTACCCGGCGTATGCGGGTCGTCGTCTACCTTGGGTGGACTCGATTCCTCATATTTTTCAGGAAACTCTTCATCACCCCACCATGGCAACGCTACCTGTCCGCCTTGACGTATTCTGAAAACGAGGTAAGCCAAACCAAGGCTAAAGAGCACCAGTAGGCTTATCAATCCATACACCAAGGGATTGGAGTACCTTTGCGCCTCCGCGGCCTCCAATCGACTGGAGAGTTCTTGTAAGGTTTGCTTATTTTTTGCTGTGGCAACTTGCAGCCCTTTGAGATCAGTCTCCATAGACTGTCGCCGACTTTCTTCGTTCAGGATATCCTGCGGGTTGGCATTCAGCGATCTCCACAATGCAGCAAATTCTGCCCGCTTTTGGAGGTTTTCAGCTTCGCCAAAATGCAGTTCGTTACTTAACTTCAAAGCGGGATCGCGCTCTACTGTCAAGTCTACCGGCGACAACTGCAGACGTGGACGGCGAACCGGTGGTCGTTTTTGTGCTGGCGCAGGCGTTTGCAATGGGATCGCCTCGGCCCTTGGTTCGGACGCCATTGAAGCCTGCCTTTTCACTGACAGTGGCTTCACTGCACTGATAACCGCCTCCGACTGATTCTTTGGCGAACCCTCCAGGGGAAGACTCTGTGCTGCCCCCCCCCGGTTCAGCACTGGCTGTTGCACTTCAGTGGCCAAATCAGCCAACAATACAAAACGTCGCGTTGACTTGTACTCGCAGCCAGCACGCAGATAGACCGTTACCACAGGTTCATCTACGTTAGCGGACGAAGTAACAGCGACCCCAGCCGTTTGGGTTGATTGCGGTTGCTCAATGGTTACTGCAACCCGGCTGGCATCCTGTCGAGTATCGCCATAAAAGACCTCTGCATCAAAGCACAAGGCGGACAGACCCTCGCCCGACTCCAATTGAATTGGCACAGACAATTTGAGAGGTTGCCCCAAAAGAACCGCGCCCCGAGCTCGCCCCAACGTCATAGCATGGCTGCTTGCAGCGGCCCATAGGAGTACAGCCCCCAAGACTACAAATCGATTTTTTTTACGCAGGTTCATTTATGCCCCGATTTTCGCATAGGCGCCCCCTAACAGATCACACCAAACATGGCAACTTCGTGATCACATTCGAAAAGCGGCTGACCAAGACACGAAGGCGACAATGATTTAGCCTAAAAAGCCACTCGCAAGTCACAATACTGACGACACCACCGACACCTGCAGTCACCCAAAAGACAAGCTATGGACGAACCCATCCTTACCATCGACGAACGCTCAGCGATCAACGCAGGTCGCTGGTTTTCGTCCCTGTCGCCCTCACTCAAACACGATATTCTTCGATGTGCCTACGTAAAACGTCACAAAGACGGCGATCTAATCGCCGCCAGAGGGGAGCCGCCCGAGGACTGGATTGCATGCGCCAAGGGTGCAGTACGAGTGAGTTCCACCTCCATTTCTGGCAAGCAGATCACATTGACCTACGTGGAGCCAGGCATATGGTTCGGGGATGTTTCCATCTTCGACGGAGATCGTCGTACCCACGATGCCTATGCGCATGGCGAGACTACCATTCTGTGCGTTGCCAAAGCCGACTTCAAAAAAATATTGGCTCTTCATGTGGAGTTATACGAAGCACTGCTGCGGTTGCACTCACGACGCATTCGCCAGCTCTATGGATTGGTGGAAGACCTCAACACGTTGCCACTACGTGCACGTCTGGCCAAGCAGCTGCTCCATTTGGTGCGAAGTTATGGTGTACCCTCACTCAGCGATGCATCCGAGGTCCGCATTGGTCTCCAACTAGCTCAGGAAGAGTTGGCGCAATTGCTTGGAGCATCTCGACAGCGTGTCAATCAGGAGCTCAAATCGATGGAGAGAGAGGGAGCCATCCGCATCGAGCAAGGTGGCTTGGTCATACGCGACCGCAACACGCTCATGCAAATTGTTGATTCGGACAACTAATTCCCACACCTCACACCTGCTACATACCGATGACAGAATTCGACCATTTCCTGGGAACCCGACCCGTTTCAGGTAAACATGCTTTTGATCTCGGTGCACTGAACGCCTGGTTGATGAGCAATCTGCCCGGATATGCCGGCCCAGTAACCGTCGAGATGTTCAAGGGTGGACAATCAAATCCAACCTATAAGCTGATTACTCCTGGCAAAAGTTATGTCATGCGCGCCAAGCCGGGTCCTGCGGCAAAGCTGCTGCCATCCGCCCACGCAGTCGAGCGCGAGTTCGCCGTGATGCGCGGATTGCAGGAAACCGATGTACCCGTTCCCCATATGCATTGCCTGTGCGAGGACGAGTCGATCATCGGCCGTGCGTTCTATGTCATGGAATTCATGCAAGGACGCATTCTTTGGGACCAGTCCTTGCCGGGGATGGAAAAATCGGAACGGCGCGCCATTTATGACGAAATGAATCGTGTCATTTGTGCCCTTCACACAGTTGACTACAAGTCACGGGGGCTCCAAAGCTATGGCAAACCTGGCAATTACTTTGAACGACAAATTGGCCGTTGGAGCAAGCAGTACGTCGCTTCGATCACCCAGCCCATTGCTGAGATGGATCAGCTGATAGAGTGGTTGCCAAAGAACATCCCGGCAATGGCCCGGAACGAGGAAATGGTCAGCATCGTTCATGGCGACTACCGCCTGGACAACCTTATGTTTGATACGGAGCAACCCCGAATCATCGCCGTCTTGGACTGGGAACTATCGACATTGGGTCACCCACTGGCAGATTTTAGCTATCACTGCATGGCATGGCACATTCCGCCGGGTTCTTTCCGCGGAATCGCAGGTCTCAATCTAGCTGAACTTGGCATCCCTAGCGAAGATGAATATATCAGCCTGTATTGCGAGCGAACCGGGCTGGCGACGCCTGAACAACTAAAGATCGACTGGAATTTCTATATGGCTTACAACCTGTTTCGCATCGCTGCCATTCTCCAAGGCATTGCCAAACGAGTAGAGTCCGGCACTGCATCCAGCGCCCAAGCCGTCAGTTCAGCGGCGGGGGCTTTGCCACTTGCAAAAATGGCATGGAAATTTGCGTGCGCGACCTGACTCTCACCCCTCTTTTGGCATAACACTACCGGAGATCCCATGGATTTTGACTACTCCCCGAAAACGAAAGACCTCCAAGCCCGCTTGCAGCGGTTCATGGATGACCATATTTATCCATCCGAGGGTGCATACCACACGGAAATTGCTGCCAACACTGCAGCAGGAAAACGTTGGACACCATTGCAAACCATAGAAAACCTAAAACCCAAGGCTCAAGCCGCTGGTCTGTGGAACCTGTTCCTGCCAGTGGACAGTGCACAGGCATCTGGTTACGAAGGCGCGGGGTTGACCAATCAAGAATATGCGCCACTGGCCGAAATCATGGGCCGGGTCATGTGGTCG
>JAIPDC010000121.1 GCA_021737865.1 Rhodoferax sp. | reverse complement strand
ACGGACTTGTCGATCAGGTAGGTACTCGCGCTCCACAGGTAAGACACCGTGAACAGCGAAAACCCGCTCAGCCAGGTGCTGTAGCTCTCCCAGTAAAACCAGTGCAGATGCGCCGGAAGCTGGGGCGGGGCACCGAGAAACTTGACCGGATGGTAGAAGCCTCCGCCGTGCACGGCCCAGAGTTCACCGCTGACGCCCTGGCGCTTCAGGTCGTCATCGACCGGTGGCGTGAGGCTGCTGTCCAGAAAGACAAAATAGAACGACGAGCCCACCCAGGCGATGGCGGTGATGACATGGACCCAACGCAGCAGCAAATTGGCCCAGTCCAGCAGATAACTTTCCATGTCCGGTGTTCTCCTTGGCGTGAGCCCAAAGTGTATACAGTTTTGCCCATCTAAAGGGTTTCAACCGAAAACTTGCAAGATTTGGGCCGCCACTGACACCGCAATGACTTGCGGACGCTTATCGGTGATCCCTGGAACCCCGATCGGGCAGGTCACCTGCGCAAGCTCGGCTTCGGTAAAGCCCCGTGCCTGCAGACGTTGCCGAAACGACGCCCATTTGGTTTTGCTGCCGATCAGGCCGATGTAGGGCAAATCACCGTGTTTGCGCTGGCGTGACAGGCAGGCAGCCACGATGTCAAGGTCTTCAGCGTGGCTGAAGCTCATGATCAAAACGCGCGACTGTGGCACCAGATCGGCCACCGCCGCCTGCACCGGGTCCGAATGCTCGCATCGAACCTGGCTGGACAGGTCCGGCGGAAATATCTCGTCCCGGCTGTCGATCCAGGTCAGGTCCATCGGCAAGTTCAGCAGCACCTGCACCACCGCCCGCCCCACATGGCCGCCGCCAAACAGCGCCACCGGTGTCAACCCGCCGGCCAACCGCTGACCCAGACGCCCAACATCCGGCGCACCCACCCGTTCAAAATGCAGCACCACCTCGCCCCCGCAGCACTGCCCCAGGCTCGGCCCCAGCGTGTAGCGCAATTCCAACTCACCGCAGCCGTGCTGTAGCAGCGCCCGTGCATGGGCCGTGGCCTCAAACTCCAGATGCCCCCCGCCCACGGTCCCCACCGTGGTGCCGGAGAACACCGCCATCCAGGCACCGGCTTCGCGCGGAGTCGAGCCGCGCGTGGATTGCACCGTCACCAGCACCGCGCCATGGTCGGCCAGTTGTGTGAGAAATAGAGACGATTCACTCACGGCGCGCGATCACAAACCGGTCTTGAACCAGCCCAGCCCGGCAGACGTGCCCCCGCTCACCGCGCCGCGTGCAGGTCGATACTCGCACCCCACCCAGCCGGTGTAGCCCAACTCGTCCAGAATGGAGAACAGGTAGGCATAGTTGAGCTCACCCAGATCGGGCTCATGGCGCTGCGGCACACTGGCAATCTGGATGTGCCCCACCCTGCCGCCGGGCACGAATTGGCGCAGCTTCATGGTCACATCGCCTTCCACAATCTGGCAGTGGTACAAATCCATTTGAACCATGAGATTGGGTTCACCCACCTCGTCCAGAATTGCGTGGGCCTGGTCCTGCCGGTTGAGAAAAAAACCGGGAATGTCGCGCGTGTTGATGGGCTCGATCAGCACTTGCACCCCTTGCGCGGCGGCCTGTCGGGCGGCCCAGCGCAGATTGGCAATGTAGGTCGCGTGCAGCACCTCGCGCGCACTGCCCGCAGGCTGCAAACCGGCCATGACATGGATGCGCCGACAGTCCAGCGCCGCGGCATAACGCAGCGCCTGGTCGATACCGGCGCGAAACTCATCCTCCCGCCCGGGCAGGCAGGCCAGTCCGCGCTCGCCTGCGTCCCAGTTACCGGGTGGCGCATTGAACAGCACTTGTTGCACGCCATGCTGGTGCAACCGCGCTGCGATGTCACCGGCCTCAAAGGCGTAGGGAAACAAATACTCCACGGCTTTGAAGCCGTCCTCGGCAGCAGCGGCGAATCGATCCAGAAAGTCAAGCTCCGGGTAGAGCATGGAGAGGTTGGCTGCAAATTGGGGCATCGGTATGACCTTGTAACTTTGACTCAGAGCGCAATGGTAACGGTGGGCGGCCCGGATTCATGGCCAGGTTTACTGGTTTGCGAAAACGCAAGCTGGCAACGACTGACCTGGCTGACAGTGCGACCACTGCATGGTGTTCTGGCCATGGAGCTTTCAAGGAGGCAAGACCCATGAGAGTTCTCGTTTTTTGCCTTTGGTTGGTGCACTGGCTACCCCTGCCGGTTTTGGGTCGCGTTGGCGAGGCAGCGGGGAGCGTGGTATTTCGGCTTGCAGCACGGCGCCGCCACATTGCACTCACCAACCTCGCCCTGTGCTTTCCGCAATGGAGTGCAGCGCGACGCCGTGCCGTTGCCCACCAGCACTTCAGGGCCTACATGCGCAGCGTAGTGGAACGCGGCATCCTGTGGTGGTCTGGCGAAAAGCGCTTGCGCAAGCTCATCGTATGCAAACCCGGTCTGCCGCTGGCGCAGATACGCATGCGTCCGACGATTCTCCTGTGTCCTCACTTTGTGAGCCTCGATGCGGCGGGAGTGGCGATTGGAATGGCCACCTCGGGCTGCTCCATGTACTCGCGCCAAAGCAGTCCCGTGCTGGACAAAGCCCTGCGCAAAGGGCGCAGCCGATTTCATCCGGTGTCGCTTTTTTCACGCTCAGAAGGTGTCAAGCCCATTCTGCGCGCCATGCGCCAAGGCCTGCCCTTTTTTATGTGTCCGGACATGGACTTCGGTGCGCGGGACTCGGCGTTTGTTCCGTTCTTTGGCGTCTCCGCAGCCACCCTGCTGGCCCCCGCGCGCATCGCAGCACTGATGGGGGCTCAGGTGATTCCGGTCGTGGCCACCGTACTGCCGAACTACCGAGGCTGGAGCATCGAATTCATGGAGCCCTGGAAAGACTATCCCGGCAGCGACCCCGCGCACGCCGCGCGACGCATGAACCAATTTATCGAGCAGCAGATCAGCAAAGCCCCGCATGAGTACTTCTGGTCACACCGCCGATTCAAGACTCGTCCAGCGGGCGAAGTTGACGTCTACGCACGGCCATCGCCTCAACCGGCAGAAGAACCCGCAATCGCCAACTCCTGCGCATGACTCCAGCCGCCGCACCTACTGCCCCTGCATGCAAGATCGCAACGAAGAAATTCAAAATGCTGGAAGTCGATTCTGGATGTAGCTAACCATGGAGTTTGCACCCTGTAGCCGGCCGGACCGGCGTTGCGTAATGTCAAGCGACCTGCCAATGCGCACCTTACAGTAAGTCAGACCTCTGGTTTTGATCGACTGAACCGGGTTCCAGAAAGGTGTTTTGATTCATGATCATCTACTCATCGGCGTTTCTGAACTACTCACAAATGCCAGCCCGCTATACCTGCGAGGGGAGCAACATCTCGCCGGCATTGGGCTGGACCAATCTTCCGCGAGGCGCAAAAAGTCTGGCCCTGATTGTCGAAGACCCGGACGCACCGGATCCAGACGCACCCAGCATGACCTGGGTGCACTGGATTCTGTACAACATCCCCCCACTGAGCAACGGAATTCCCGAAGGCGCTGCGCCCGAGCAGCTACCACCTGGCACCCTGCTGGGGCTCAATGACTGGCACTATGTCGGTTACGGGGGGCCCTGCCCGCCGATCGGTCGTCACCGCTATGTCCACCGACTGCTCGCACTGGACACCTTGCTGCCTGACTTGCGCGGTCCGAACAAGTTCAAGCTGGAGCAGGCCGCACACGGTCACATCCTCGCGCAAGCCGAACTGATTGGCTTGTACCAGCGCAAGGTACAGTTCCAGTCGTCAACGCAGGCGGTGGGTTCCGTCCACGCCACACGTATGCACGCCGGCCACCCCCTGGCTTAGAACAGGCGATGACACGGGGAGCAGTAACCCCCTCCCTGCCGTCATGCGGGTACCTGGTTCAGCGAACGTCCGCTGGTGTATAAATCGATGAAACAAACGATTCAAAGCCTGTCGAACCATGTGTGTCTGCCATCTCCCGTGCCTTACCGCAATCGGGGCTTGCGCTCTACTGCTTGCCACCTCCGCGCGGCCCCATGAAAAACCGCCGCCGTGCAGCGCGTCAGCTCTGAATATTCCCCATCGGCCGGTCAATGCGCGAGGCGCCGGCGCGTTTCTTGATGCGGTAGAAGGCATGAGCGAGCCGGAACGCGACCAGGCCATTCGCGATGAGTTGATGGCCGGCAACTTTCCCGATTTTCTGCGCAGCATAAAGCCGGTATCGATTCATGCCCGTCTGCCAGGTGGCAATCCCGTGCGCCTCACCCTGTGTGTGATGGTTGACTACCTGAGCATCGGCTCTGGCGATGACTTTGTTCTGATGCCAATGGGTCTGAACACAGCGCTAGCAGTCGCCGGCCAATTCGGATTCACGCTGCCGACGCGGCGCATGGTGAATCTGATCTACCGCCGATCGCCCATACACATGACCCCACAACCCTTGCCAGCGGGTGATGCCATGCGTTCGACCGACTATTACCGCAGGCACCATACGATGATCAGTCAGCAGCGCGCGTTGATCAGCGCCTCGCCGGATGTTCTCACCGCCGGTCACAAAAAAGACCTGGTTCTGACTCCGCGGCTGTGGAGCCAGCCCGGCAGGGTCGCGATCTACGGTTGGCACCGCAGTGTCGACATGCCGATCCAGCCGCTCAGTACGGTGCACGGCGCGCGATACGCCGACTACAGCCATGGCATTCGGCTGGTCAGCAGCGTCGTTTTTGTCAACGACACCCCGAGGTCCATTTTCGACGTGCTGGCCGATCGACAGCTCGCGCCGCTGCTCAGCGATGAGGGCGCGCTGCCAGAACTGGCTGATTGGGTCGACCGAGCCGTCAACGGGGTCCGCCCGGAATTCGGAACCTGAAAGTCGTCCACTACCTACTGCGTCGGCACGGTCTTGCAGCAGCGAAACCCGAGGTGGTAATTGGCGTGGCTGCGGGCATCCCTGACACGGCTGCCATGCCAATAGGGGGCACGCCAGCGGCACCAGTCGTCGTGTGCGCGAAAAGTGTCGAATACAAACCAGCTTCCCTTCATTTCCGTGTGGCCCAAAGCCTGACTGCCCAGGCTGGACATTTGGGACTGATCGAGCGGCAAATTCATGTGCTCCGCCGCGTTGCCGTTCAGGTCGTACACACCCAATGCGCTGCGACAGGCCGGGAACGCGCCGGCAGGGTAGGTATTGGAGCCGCAAGCGTTCCAGCCGCCGCCCTGGCAGTTGGAGGTCTTGTGGCTCGCAGTGCCGCAGATGCCGCTCTGATAGGTCGCACCGTAGCTCCAGCGTTTGTCTCCTGCATGCTTGCGGTTGTGGGCATCGCGGAGACGCGCAATGGCTTGGCCCGGCAAAATCCCCAACGCCAATTCAAAGTGATAGTCAGGTTCCAGAAGTTGCCCTTCACACGCGCCCTCCCATTCGTGCGCATCACACAAACGTTTTCCCACAGCCTCGCACAGCTCGGCCGCTTCGCTGGCCCTGACCCACACCACGGGGTATTCACACGGGATATCGGGAAACTCATACTGGTCGATGCAGGCATTGGCGTCCGTGCGGCCCTCCTTTTGGGGGTCATACAGCGGAGCCATGTTGGGTGCACCGCAAATGCGTTGAAACGCCGTGATGTCCTCGCCAACCGGAGCCTGTGCACGTATCGCGCCGCACCGCTCGGTCGACATCGGATGGTCGGATATGGCCGGATTACCCTGCCCGATCACGCCTGAGCGCCTGAAGACTGCGCGCACCCGCTCCATCTGCGCCTGACTCAATCCATGGATGCGCTGCAACTCGACCAGCAGCCTCTCATTCTGTTGAACCAGCGTCGCAACGGGCCTTGCACTCAGCACGGTTGCGGCCACACCAATCACCAACAGCATGCTGACCCGGACTCTCATGGCTTGCCCTTTCGGGCCATCAGGTAGAAGAAGTCCCTATCGTCCGCAAACCCCAGGAATCGTGGCAGCAATGTCGTGCCGCTGTGTTTGTCCAGCACCGCCATCTGGCCAACCAGATGCTGCACGGTCATGTGGTCTCCGACAGGACGGTAGAGCGCCAGATAGGTGTGCTCCAGGGCGTTCATATCCAGGTGCATGGCATAGCTGCACCCGAAAGCCTTGAACACCCGGGCCATGGCCCGCGGGGTCGCAGTCGAGAAGTAGGCATAGACCAGGAATTGCCGGCCAGCATGCTCGATCAAACAGGTGCCTGCACGCAGTGTTCGCAGCCTTTCATCGGCAGAGCCGGACCAGTTTCCCTGCCCCCACGCGTCAACCAGTGCACCAAACGTCGACTGCCCTCCAGCGGGGTCACGTTCAATTAAAGGCACTCCGTTTTGCCTCGCATGGCGGACCCGGCCCAGCATGCGATCGTCGCCCCGTGCCCACGTCTTCATGCCGACTGAGCCATCGTTCAAAACATAAAGAGTGGAGAGCCCTGGATTCAGGCGACTGAATACAACGCCCTGCTCGACAAAGCCGTAGTGGCTTGCGTGATTGATGTTCGCCAGGGTGCCATAGCGAAAGGCACCATGCTCTCTCTTGAACCCCCCGGTGAATGTGGCGACTACGCGGGGCAGGAGCGCGGGGCTCACCATGCCGGTTCGGACCAATGGTGCGGCGCTGGCTATGCCATCGGGGCCTGGCATCTGTGCGCTTCGGATATTCGCTTGCGCACGGGTGGACCAGCCCAGCCGCGGGTGTTCCGTGCCCAATGCAAACCCGATCTCATATGCCGCCAGATCAAATGCGACCAGATAAACCAGCGCCTCTGACTCGACGGAATCCAGCCCTCGCCCGCGTCCTGCGGCAACGCTATCGCCTTCCGCCAGGGCACCGGGCTGCACGACACTGGCGTGAATGCCATCCAGGCCGACAACGGCATACCATTGGCCTTGCAAGAGGGCGCCGGCGCCTCCAACATCCAGGCCCATGCCGGGCGCGTCGATCTCGCGCGGCCCGTGGGTGGAAATCATGCGCGCGGGCGGTGGCCCGCTGCGCGACACCAAAGCACCGGTGTGAGTTGGAGCACCCGGCTGGGCTCGCCCGCGCTCCATGAAAGCATCTTGATAAAACTCGTGGCGCACAAAGGCGACGATCTGCTCGCCACGCCATACGTGGTCACGCAAAAATTCGGTTGTCGCTTCCAGTGCAGTCCTGTTTCCCCGGATCGTATTGCGCAGGTACAAGAGTCCATCGCACCAGGGCGCGAACGCAAGTGGTGACCGGCGTGCCTTCTCCAGCGCATCGCGGGGCCACAACACGCAACGCACCGTTCTACCCCCGGCATCAATCAACAAATGCCCGGGGTCTATGTGGCTCAGCGTGAGTCGCTGCGAAACGGGCGCGGGGTTTTCGATGGGGTAGTGCAAGGCTTCGGCAAGACCCGGCGCTTGCAGTGTCAACAGAAATTGAGAATTGATTTCGGGGTTCAGATTGGTCAGGGTGGCGATGCCCTGGCGTCCTGCGGTGCCCGGCAGTGGCGCGGTCTCGCTGGTGCGGCCTGGCTGTATTTCAAGAATGCTCGTACCCTGGTCAGGCCAGCACGGCGGTGTCTGCAGCAGCGATGCAGCCAGTGCGGCGGCCAGACGAAAGCGCAATACCTGCCCGGGTGTCATGTCGTCACCAACAGAGTGATCACCGTGAGCAGACCGAACAGGCGGCTCACGGGGTCGCGCACTGCGAACGCCACCGGGTCGTCACGGATGGCGCCACGGTGCGCCATCAGCCACATGTGGCCAACCCAAAACAGGATGAATCCACACACCAGCCACAACGGCCATCGATCATGCGTGGTCGGCTCAATGATGGGATACAGGGCAAGAAGCGATACCGCTACACAACCCGACGCCCCGCCCAACGCGGCGACGATGGCCGAATCGGCCGTACTGTAGGCGCGCACCCGGCGGTCTGTGCCCGAAGCGGGACGCAGCGCAACCAGTTCAGCGTAGCGCTTCAACAGGGCCAGACCAAAAAACATGGCACTGCTGCACACCAGCAACCAGGGCGAGACCATGATGCCGACCGCCAGCGCCCCGGCCTGAATGCGCAGGCTGTAGCCCATTGCCAGAACCAGCGCATCGACGATGGCGATATCCTTTAGCCGCATGGAGTACGCCAGCATGAGCACCACGTAGAGGCTCAGCACGCCCAGAAAGGGTCCGGGTAGCGCAATCGCCAGCAGGGCCGCTCCCAGCCACAATGCGGGCAGTAACACCAGTGCGTGCTGAATCGGCAACCGGCCGGAGGCCAGAGCCCGGTGCATCTTGTGCGGATGCACGCGATCCGCACCCAGGTCCAGTAAATCATTCAGCAAGTAAACCCCGGAGGCTGCCAGACAGAAACACAGCGCACCAATCAGGGCACTGGCAAGCAGCGCCGGGTTGTACAGGCTGTGGGCAAACAGGATTGGAACCAGCAGGAGCAGATTCTTGAGCCAGTGCTGCACCCGCATGGCGCTCAGGTAAATTTCAAATTGCGGTCGCTTCCTGGCGAAAATGCGATGGATCGGCGTCACCGCCCCTGCCGCAGCAATCAGCCAGGTCGACGGCTCCACCAATAATCCGCAGCGTGCTGCCGCCCAGATCGGCAAGTCCTGGGCACCGTTGCCCACATAGTCGAAACCGCGGTCCCCAAAATCGGCCACCAGCCGATCCCGTTTTCGGGTCGCCGTCAGGTTCACAACTCCATCGCTCGCCATGACGGAATCAAAACACCCGCATTGCGTTGCAACCGCTACCGCAACAGTTGCATCGGCTCCGCTGGCAAGGATGATGCGCCGCCCATGCCGCTTTTGCTCACGCAGGTAGTCCAGCAGGTCCGCATCAAGCGGGAGTGTTGCGGCGTCCAGGTGCGCATGTTCGGCCAGTTTGCGTTTCAAATGCGCCCTGCCCTGGAGTAACCATAAAGGGACCACCAGCAGCGCCTGCGGGTAGACACGGGCAGCCGCAAACAGTGACTCCAGCAGCACGTCGGTGCGCAACAGGGTGCCATCCAGATCGACAACCAGCGGTACCTGTGCTGTCGCCAGGCAATCGCTTCCGGTCGTCGATGGTTTGGTGTGCATGTCCATGGCGCAAGGGTCCGCATCAAAAGAACCATTTGGCAAGGCGGAGAAAGCCCCGCCTCCAGGGCAACCGGTGCGTCACGCCAGAGCGGACGCCAAACTCTGCACGATGCGCCACATACCATTCGTAGTTGCGCAGCAGCGCGTCCGTATTCGAGTAACGCGGCACAAAACCGGTGCGCTGGCGCAGCCGCTCGGTCGAGACAACGCTGCAGTGGCTTGCCGATTCATAAATCCAGCGGTACAGGGGCGAGAGCTTCAGGGCTTCCAACACGCGCAGCATCCAAACGGCTGGCGCTGCCGGAAGCGAGACAACCCGCTTGCCGTGGCCTGCCCGGTCCAGCACGGCCTGAAAGCTCTGTCGCAATGTGCCGAACTGCTGCGCCCCGACGTTGAAGGTGTCGTTCACCGCATCCGGCGCCAAAGTCATACACAGGAAGATAACATCGCACAGGTCTTCAACATCCAGCAGCTGGTACAAATTGTCACCACGACCGAGTACCGGAAATCCGCGCCCGTCAAAGGCCCAGTCATAGAGCAATTCAAAAGCGCCCAGGCGCTCCGGTCCGACAAAGCTCTTGGGACGAAGAACGCAGACGCACATTCGGCCGGTCCGCTGGTCTTCGCACAATCGCTCCGCCCCAATCTTGGCATTGCCGTAGGGGCCAACACCGTGCAGAGGCTCATTTTCCCGGATCGGGTGGTCGCCAGGAATGCCGTACACCGCCGTTGTTGAAATGAAGATAAAACGCTGGACGCCGTGGCGTTGCGCGGCGTCCAGCAGCATTCGGGTGCCTTCCACCCCGGTCGACAGGATTTCGGATGCACTGGCCAACGGCAACGCTGCGGCGCAATGCACGACAACATCGACACCATTCACTGCGTGGTCTACAGCCCGCGCATCCCGGATGTCTGCCAGGATGGCATCGATGCGGTGCCTCTCGGGATAGTCGAATGGCGCAATATCGATCGACCGCACCGACCAGCCACGCACCAGCAGCAGCCGTATCAGGTTGACACCAAGAAACCCTGAGCCGCCGGTAACGAGACAGTATTTGGCAGCGATGGTCTTACTGAATCTGCAGTCGTTTGGCCGTTGATGTTGCCATCTTGGGCAATTCAAGTGTCAGCACGCCGTCTTCGTACTTTGCCGTGGCCTTGGACTCGTCCACGTCCTGTGTCAGCGAAAAAGTGCGAGACACGGCGCCTTCCCAGCGCTCACTGCGCAGCACCTTGCCACCGTTGTCCTTGGTTTCCTTGTGCTTCTTGGCTGCGGCGTCGATCTGGACGATGTTGCCGTCGATTCGGACGTTGATATCTTCCTTTTTGACGCCGGGTATGTCTGCGCAAACTTTGTACTTTCCATCCACCTCGGTGACATCGAGTCGCATATCGAGAGCGCCGTTCTCCATTTCCATGCGCATCGGTGCCATGAAGCGGTTGAACATGGACTCAAACGGATCGCTGAACGCGGGCTTGAACAGGCGTGGCTCAAATAGACTCAGGTTGCTCATGATAATTTCCTTCGTTTGTAAAAGGGTTGCGTAGAACGATGGACCGTTCGCTCAAGGCTGTGCTCGGTCCGATTGGTAGCGTAGTCCACCTGCTTGCCGGTGTACTGCGAATTCGCAAGTCAAACCGTCACCACACGCCCGAGTCGGCGGGCACTTTTTGGCGCGGCTCGTCGTGCTCTCCACCTCAGCGGCAACAAGGCTGGAACCGGTAAGGTCTACCAGCAGGCACCAAAGGTTTGGCGCAGTTCCTGGATGTGAATTTCGGCCAACGGCTGCAGGGGCGTGGTGCTGAGATGCACAAGCCGCGCC
>JAIPDC010000120.1 GCA_021737865.1 Rhodoferax sp. | reverse complement strand
CCGCAGCCTGCGTTAGCTGCGGACCGGGCCGCAGCAAAATGTGCCTGGCATGGGTTTGCACCGTCGTCCTCACCTGGGATGGCGCCTTCTTCTCAATCACTTTCAGAATATGAAACCCCGCGCCGGAGCGAACGATTTCCGACACTTGTCCGGCCGTCAGGTTTTGTGTGGCAGCGACAAATGCCGGCGGGTAGCGGTCAGCCCGGCGCAACCCCAACTGACCACCATTGGCACGATCGCCGGCCGACAACTCACTGACCAAGGCTGCAAAATCTTCACCTGAACGCAGTCGGTCCAGGACCTTTTGTGCTTGCAGCATACGTTGTGCGGCCTGCTCGGTTGTGGCATTTTCAGGCACCGACACCAACAGGTTAGCCAGGTTGATGTCTTGCACCAGCGGGTCGGTCTGGCCTGCCTGCTGCACGGCAAGCGCGGCGTCGATGTCTGCCTCGGTAATCCGCAGGCGTCCCTCAACATCGCGTTCATGCAGCCGCGACAGTGTCAACTGGTCACGCAACTGGCTGCGGAACTGGGCGACACTGAAACCGTCCCTGGCCACACGCATCCGCAACTCGGCGACATCAATCTGGTTCTGGCGCGCAACACCCTGTTCTGCCTGGTCAATGGCGGCTTCATCGACCCGGATGCCGGTCTCGCGGGCATGCTGCAGTTGGGCGCGCTCATTGATCAGACGCTCCAGCACGCGGCGCTCGAGTTCGTCCGCCGGCGGTGCAGCAATACGCTGCTGTGCCAGGTCTCTGGAGGCGCGCTGCACCGCCGCCCGGACCTCGCTTTGGGTAATCGGTTCCGAGTTCACAACCGCCACAATCGAATCGGCAGGGCGCGATGTCTGCGCGTGCGCCAGCACGAAAAAGCTGCTGCAAAAAAGGCTAATGACGGGTACCCAAGTTCGAAAATTCATGGTCTTTCAATCGTAGTTGCTAAAGCGGCTCAAGGTGCCGCCCGAATCACGCAAATTCTGGTAACGCGAAATGTTCTGGGTCAGGGATTGCAAGGGGCTCACTCCCAGACGGGTAAAGCCGACAAACTCCAGCTGAAACATCAGACGCCCAGTCGCCGTGGAGGTGCTGGTCTGCACCCGCTCCAGCACAACACGCGCCAGCCAGCAGCCCGCATCGTACTCGACGCCCAGAATGGTGTCGACCAGACGCCGCTCGCGCAGGCTGTAGTTCAGACGCCCCACGCTGTAGTAACGCCCTTCGCCCTGACCGCGTCCCGGACCAAGGTCCAGCCCACGATCACCCCACAAATTGTTGATCGGCCATTGCCAGCTGACGTCGAGTTGCTCGCTGGCGTCCCGCTGGTATCGGTAGGCGGCATTGATGACGCGGTAGTTGCCGGGGTTGTAGCGGGTTCCGATCGTGGAGCGTATCGACCGGTCCGTCTTGGCGTTGTACTGGACGGTGGAGTCGACTGCCCAACTATCGTGCACATTCACTGCCGCACCCAGCAATATGTCACTGAACCCGGCCTGTGCCGGGGCTGTTGCAGAGTTCAGGGTGACTTGCTGATCGTCAAACCGAAGGCGCTGCGCCAAGCCAAACCGGGCCAGCTGCGCGCCGCTGTCCGCATCCACGAACCGGGTGGTCACGCCCAGTGTCAGCAGGTTGTTGTCCGAAATCTTGTCGTGCCCGACAAAGGCGTTTTCGGTATAAATCGTTGCAAAGTTGAAGTCGTTGCTGGCCGTGTCGTAATTGGGCAATTGGCTCTGATCTCGGTACGGCGTGTACACATAAAACGCACGCGGCTCGAGGGTCTGGATCAGGTTGCTCCCAAAAAATCGGGCTTCCCGTTCGAACACCAGGCCGCCGTCCAGACTGAAGGTAGGCACCACGCTGTCGGCCGAGCGCGTACCGTTCGCCAGTGCCGCATCAAACTGGTACGTGGTTGCGTGCAGTTGCAGCCGGGGTGTGAAAAAACCCGCCGGTACCAGCCAGGGGCGACTCACTTGCAGCAGCGCCACGCCGCGCTGGGCGTTGGCTTGCAGGGTCTTCAGCCGGTCGGCTTCAAACTGGGTGAAGTCGCCATCAATCGACCAGTCCAGACCCTGCACATTGGTCAAGGCGTAGCGACCGGTCAACTGAGGAGATCGATCAAAGGGCGGCACAATCGGTGCGGTAACGTCCTGCAGGGTCTGCCATTTGAGCACCCGCAATGCGCTGGAAAACGCGCCCAGACCCCAGGTCGCAATGACATCCGTTGGCAGCAAGCGCTGGGTAATGGCGGCCCCTGCGCTGGTGGTGGTCGAAGATACGCCACTGGTGCTGGCACTATTGTTGGTGAAGTCGCGCCAATACGCATCATCACTGACCCGGTTGACGTTGGCACCCAGCATCACCGCACCAAGTGGTGTTGCAACCGCGCCCTGGTGTGAATAGGAAAGCCCCCAGCGATCGCTATCGGTCAACCGGTCGCCCGGCATGTAGTTGGCACGCACCGTGCCGACATATTGCGGCTCCAGATATCGAAATTCGGCGCCCAAATCGAGGCCGCGCTGCGTCATCAGTCTGGGCGAAAACGTCGCGTCACGGTTGGGCGCAATGTTCCAGTAGTAGGGCAGCAGCACCTCTACGCCATTGTCGGTTCCCAGGCTAATCGTGGGCGGCAGCAGCCCGGATTTTCGCTTGTCGGTCAGGGGGAAACTGATCGCAGGAATCGGCAACACCGGAACGCCCTTGAAGCTGACCACGGCGCCATGCGCAATACCGACGTCTTCGTCATTGTCCAGACTGATGCTGGTGGCACGCAGAATCCAGTCAGGCAGCCACCCGGGCCCGGGTTTGCGCCGGCAGGTAGTGTAGGTGGCGTCATGGATGACGGTGTGGCTGTCATCGACAAAATCGGCCCGGCTGGCTTCCCCGTGGCCTTCGTTTTTCAGGAAGTGGTAGCGAGGCGCATTGAAGAAACCCTCAAACGCATCGACTTTCAGTTCCAGCAACGGCCCCTCAAATACATCGCCCTTGCGGTTGATGCGGACATTGCCAATCGCCTTGACCTGATCGGTGGGCTGGAAATATTCGATCCGGTCGGCACGAATCACGGTTCCGGCCTTGCGCAACTCCACGTTGCCATCCACCACCGAATCGAGGTCCGGACGGCCCGACATCCGGTCGCCGATCACAAACACAGGCAAGTTGCCGGGTGGAGCGGACGGCAGCGCCTCCTCCAGCCGGTCGCTGGGTTTGAGCAGCATGGACGCGCCAGCTTCAAAGCCAGCCGTGGCTGCCGCTGTTTGCGCCATAGCGGTACGACCAGCAGCGAGCAGACTGACCACAATAGCCAGACTCGCCATCAGACACCGGTTGCCGATCAAGCGAAGGGGCAAATCGCACATCAGGGCATGCATGGGGCGTTGGACTGGATGATCAGCAAGGGACGGGCAATTCTGCGCAGCTAGGCGTCAACGGTTGGCAGGGCGGGGCTTTGTAGAATGGATTATCCATGAGCCCAATCCAACACCAGCCCCAGTTACCCACAGCCCACACTCCAATGTGGACCGACCCGCAGCGGCAGGCCCTGTTTGAAACCTGGTTTCAAGGCCTGCTGACGCCCCATCAGCTGGACCCAGGGTCGCTGCGCCTGGCTTCGGCCGATGCCAGTTTCCGGCGCTACCTGCGGGTCGACACCCATGCACCGCACCAGGAAGCCAGTTTGATCATCATGGACGCGCCTCCTGAGCGTGAAAACTGCAAACCCTTTGTACAAGTGGCACAACTCATGGCGCAGGCCGGGCTGAAGGTGCCCGACGTGCTGGCGTGGGATGAGGCACACGGCTTCATGCTGCTCACCGACCTGGGCGCCCATACCCTGATGCAGGTCATCAACCCGCAGGACCCGCCGCCCTTGGGCCGATACCTGGAGGCGGTGGATGTGCTGGTGCAGTGGCAACTGGCGTCGCGTGAAGGCGTCCTGCCGGTCTACGATGCGCCAACATTGCTGCGAGAGATGGAACTGTTCCCCCATTGGTACATAGGCGAGCATCGCCAGGTCACGCTCGATATTGCCCAGCGCAAGACACTGGACGACGCTTTTGCAAAAATCGTGGCCAACAATCTGGCCTGGCCCAGCGTCTACGTGCACCGGGACTTCATGCCACGCAACCTGATGGTTTCTGTTAAGGATGCAAGTGCGGGGTCTCACAGGCTAGGCGTACTCGACTTCCAGGACGCAATGTATGGCCCCATCACCTACGACATTGCCAGTCTGATGCGCGATGCCTTCCTGAGCTGGGATGAGGATTTTTGCCTGGATGTAACGATCCGTTATTGGGAAAAAGCCCGCAAGGCCGGCCTGCCCGTCGGTGACGACTTTGGCGAGTTTTACCGCGCTGTCGAGTGGATGGGGCTGCAACGCCACCTCAAAGTAGCAGGCGTCTTTGCGCGTCTGACCCTGCGCGACGGCAAGCCCCGGTATCTGGCCGACACCCCGCGTTTCATTGACTACATACGCGCCACGTGCTCGCGCTACATGGAGCTCAAGCCACTGCTGCGTCTGGTCGAGCGCGTTGAAGGCATCCCCGTACCCACTGCCTACGCATTCGGCAGAACTTGAGGCAAATAGCCCTCTAGCCCCCGAATACATTGCGTGAGCAGCTACTGATTTAATAGCACAACACCATGCCCCGTTTTCATTGTCCAACCCCGCTGGCGAGTGACACGCTGCTCGAACTGCCGGCAGGCCCGGCACGCCATGTGCAGGTATTGCGGCTACAGCCCGGCGACACCATCACCCTGTTCAATGGCGGGCACAGCAGCGCATTGATGTCTGACGGGAGCGGAGAATTTGACGCCACCATCACCCACATGGGACGCAGCGACGTGCAGGTTCGGGTCGGCGCCTACCGCGCCGTCGGACGGGAGGCCAGGGTGGCCGTGCACCTGGCGCTGGGCATGCCGGCCAATGACCGCATGGACTGGCTGGTGGAAAAAGCCACCGAACTGGGCGTTGCCAGCATCCAGCCGCTGATGACCGAGCGCAGCGTGCTGCGCCTGTCCGGTGAGCGTGCTGACAAAAAGATCGCCCATTGGCAAAGCGTAGCCATCTCCGCGTGTGAGCAGTGCGGGGGCAACCGCGTGCCCACCGTGATGCCGGTCAAAACAATACAGGCCTGGCTGCAAAGCCAGCCGCCCAAAGCGGCCGATGCGCGCTGGCTGCTGTCGCTGTGCGAGGGCTCCAGTCCATTGACCGAGCACCTGACCCACGGCACGGCCGCGCAAACCACTTTTCTGTCCGGCCCAGAAGGCGGGCTCAGCGCAGCGGAAGAAGCCGCCGCTGCGGCGTGCGGTTTTACACCCGTCACCCTGGGACCGCGGGTCCTGCGGGCCGAGACCGCCGCCCTGTCTGCGCTGGTTCGTCTGCTGGTGTGACGCGCTCGCCCTGCATCAGGGTTTGTACGTGTCTAGGTTGGCGCCCCAACTCTTGCGGCTGTGGGCATACTACAGTGCCGTCTTTTCCCATTTGCCAGGAGAGCTCTTTTGATATCCGAATCGATGCGTAACACCATTCGTTCCACAGGACTTGGAGCTCTGATGAAGGGCGCCGGCCTTGTGACCCGCTTTATCCCCATTCCCCAGCCCACCCTGCTGGTGGGCCCGGGCTCCAGCGGGCGTCTGGGGCAAGCCATTGCGGGCTTTGGGCACCGCAAGATCCTGATCGTCACCGACAGCATCATTTCCAAACTCGGCTTGCTCAATGACCTGACGCGCGCGCTGGCCGCAGGCGGTGCCGATTTTGTGGTGTTTGATGAAATCACGCCTGATGCGCCCATTCCACTGATTCAAAAAGGAATCGACTTCTACCAGGAGCATGGTTGCGATGCCATCGTCGCGTTCGGTGGCGGCTCAAGCATGGACGCCTCCAAGGCCATCTCGGTGGCAGTGTCCAACCCCAAGCCGCTGAACCAGCTGGCCGGCTACCTCAAAGGGCTGCGCGCGCCGGTCAAGATTTATGCCGTGCCAACAACGGCCGGCACCGGCTCCGAGGTCACCGTGGCAGCGGTTATTTCTGACCCGGTCAACCACAAAAAACTGGTCATCGTCGACCCCCGT
Source organism: Rhodoferax sp. (assembly GCA_021737865.1). Lineage (GTDB taxonomy): Bacteria > Pseudomonadota > Gammaproteobacteria > Burkholderiales > Burkholderiaceae_C > Allorhodoferax. The sequence continues at coordinate 4,865 of JAIPDC010000120.1, read as the reverse complement.
ATGGTGCCCAAGATGGCGGCACTGGACCCCACCCTGATGACGGGTCTGCCGCCGCACATCACGGCTGCCACCGGCATTGATGCCCTGACCCACGCGATCGAAGCCTTTGTTGGCAACTGGAAGACTCCCTACTCCGACGGCATGGCGCTGTCGGCGGTGGGGCTGATCTTTGAGAATCTGCGCACCGCCTATACCGACGGAAAGAATCTCGAAGCCCGCGAAAAAATGTCGCTCGCCTCGACCTATGCCGGCTTTGCATTTACCCGCGCCAACGTGGGTTATGTGCATGCCATTGCGCACCAGTTCGGCGGGCTGTACCACACACCACACGGGCTGGCCAACGCCATCATGTTGCCCTTTGTGCTCAAGTATTCCCACCCGGCAATTGTTGACCGCCTGGCCCAACTGGCCGTTGCCGCAAGGGTCGGCTCAGCGAATGAGGCAGACGACGTACTGGCGCAGAAATTTCTGGACGCCGTAGACCAGTTAAACCACGATCTGGGCATTCCTACCAGCCTGGCGGCTTTGAAGGAGTCCGACATCCCCGCGCTGGCCAAAGCAGCCTGCTGGGAGGCCCACACCGGTTACCCGGTGCCGCGGTATATGTCGCAAGAAGTGTGCGAAACAATCATCCGCAAGGCACTGCCAAAGAATGATGCCCCCGTGCCGGCTGCGGTCAAGCGAAAGAAAAAAGCCGCGAAAGTAGATGCATGACGTCAGCCTTTAAGGCCTGACCAAGTAATTAATACCAATACGAGGAGAGCAAAGAATGAAGAAAGTAGTCACCGTCACCCTGGGTTCATCGAAGCAGGATTTCGAATTCAAAACCGAATTTTTGGGCCAGTCCTTCTCCGTGCGGCGCATGGGCGCTGACCAGGATACCGGCAAGGCCTGGGAACTCATGCGCCGTCAGCAGGCCACCGCCGATGCCATTGGTCTGGGGGAAATCAGCGACCATTACCACGTCGGCCTGCGCACCGTGGTTAACAAGGAAACCCAGCGCCTGACCAACGTGGTGACCCGCGTTCCGGTCACCACCGGCGCCACCCTGCGCCGCCTGCTGCAGGTACGCGCCGTGCGCCACGTGCAGAAAGAACTGGGACACTATTTCAACAACAACCTGGTGCTGTTTCTCTCAGGTATGCGCAACTACGACATGGCCGTGGCCATGTCCGACTACACCAAGAACCTGAGCTTTGCCGACGCCCTGTTCCAGACCGGCGCACCCACCATGCTGGGCTCACTCGATCAATTGGAGTTGTACGCCAAGGGCAGCAACTTCATGCTGTCCGGCAAAACCGGACAGATGCTGGAAGCTTCTCTATCGGGCATCAAAAACAAGCTTGTGTCGGACGTGGTTGCCAAGTCTCACGTGATTGTTGGCACGTTTGCCGAAATCAAGGCCGTGAGCAATGCATCCAACCTGGACGGCAAGACCATCATCACCTCGGCAGTAACCGCCGAACGCATGGCCTTTTTCACCCAGTGCAAGGTCAACCTGGTGATCGATGTATCGCCCAAACTGTTCCCCGAGGTGGTGGGCATCAACACCATCGAGGCCATGATTTTGGCGGCGCTGGAGAAACCGCAGGAAGAAGTGTCGGATGACGACTTCGACGAAATCCTGACTGAACTCGACATCAAGCCCCGACTGCTGCACCCCACCGGCAAGTTCCGCAACATCCGCCGCTTTGCGTTCGTCATCCACCCCCTGAGCCAGAACTACATCAAAAACGCCTTCCCCATTCCAAAGTCCACACCCAAGTTTGTGATGGACAAGGTCGAAAGCCTGGCCGCCCATATGCCACCCATGGTGTATTGCAAGATGAGCAATATCGTCTCGCCAACCGGTGCCGAAGCCGAGGGCTGGCTGATCTCGGTTGGTGGCACACCCAAGGAAATGCTTTCGCGCAGCCCCGAGTTCACCTACCGCCGCCTGCTGCAGGCGTCCAAGATGGCCGAAAAAATGGGCGCCCAGATCATGGGCCTCGGCGCCTTCACCAAGGTGGTCGGTGACGCCGGCATTACCGTGGCGCGGCGCTCCAGTTTGCCCATCACCACGGGCAACAGCTACAGCGCCTCCGGCGCGCTGTGGGCCGCCGCCGACGCCATGCGCCGCATGGGGCTGGTGCACATCAACAAGCACAACAAAAAGGTCGCCGCCAAGACCATGGTGATCGGCGCGTCGGGCTCCATCGGATCGGTCAGCGCACGCCTGCTGGCGATGTCCTTTGACGAGGTCTACCTGGCCGGTCGCACCTTGAGCAAGCTCGATGAACTCAAAGCATCCATCTTGAAGGAAACACCGGACGCAAAGGTTTTCACCACCATCGACTACAACGAGTTGTTGGCCGATATGGACATGATCGTCACCTCGACCTCGGGTGCCGGCAAGGAAATTCTCGACATCATGCGGGTCAAGCCCGGCTGCGTTATCACTGACGTGGCGCGTCCGCTGGACTTGCCGGCGTCCGACGTGGCCAAACGCCCCGATGTGCTGGTGATCGAGTCCGGCGAGATCGACCTGCCGACCAAGGTCAAGGGCATGAAGAGCATTTCCCTGCCGCCCAACGTCATCTACGCCTGCCTGGCAGAAACCATTGTGCTGGCGCTGGAAGGCCGCTTTGAAGTCTTCACCGTCGGGCGCGATACCGAGTGGGAAAAGGTCAAGGAAATCTACAAGCTCGGCCTCAAGCATGGCATGCGGCTGGCGGCCATTTCGGGCGTCAACGGCGTGTTCTCGGACGAGGACATTGCCAAAGTTGTGGCGCGGGCCAAGAAGGCGCGGCTGACCTGGAAGGACGGTGCAGCAACCAAGGCGCCGGTTGCGAAAACCACTGCCAAGAAAGCTGCGCCCAAGACACCCGCCAAGAAAACCCCCGTCGCCAGGACGGCCACCGCAAAAGCTCCCGCAAAGAAGGCCATCGTCACGCCCACCGCAGTGAAGAAGGCACCGGCCAAAAAGGCAGCCCCGCGCAAAGCAGTAGCCGCGACCTGAGTTGAACCGAAACCTCTGGCTGCTGGCCTTGTGCCAGGGCCTCTTTCTGACCAACAACGTCGCCTTCATTGCCATCAATGGTCTGGTGGGCCTGAGCCTGGCACCGTTTGGATGGATGGCGACACTGCCCGTGATGGGCTATGTCGTGGGTGGCGCACTGAGCACGCCGCTGGTGGCGCGCACACAATCGCGGTTCGGTCGGCGCACATCGTTTCAGATCGGACTGGCCGTGGCCTTGGGGTCCGCCTGCGTGGCGGCATGGGCAGTGATGGACAAGAATTTCTGGCTCCTGGTGGCCGCCACGGTGGTGGCGGGTTACTACAGCGCCAACGGGCAGTTGTACCGTTTTGCGGCGGCTGAGCTGGTGCCAGTTCCACAGCGCGAGCGGGCCGTGTCGCTGGTTCTGGCCGGCGGTCTGATTGGCGCCATTGCCGGGCCCAATCTGGCGGCGCGCAGCCGCACCTTGCTGGAGGTTCCCTTTGCCGGCGCCTATGTCGTGCTGGCCGGCGTTGCCTTACTCGCCATGCTGTTGATGGCCTTTGTCCGTTTCCCCCCGCATATTGCCGCACCGTCCGGGTCCACTGCTGGCAGGCCGCTCTCCGAAATCATGCGCCAGCCGGTCTTTATGGTCGCCTGCGCCAGCGCGGCCCTGGGCTACGGCGTGATGAACCTGCTGATGGCTGCCACGCCACTGGCCATGCAGCAGTGCGGGCTGTCGTTCGATGATGCTGCGCTGGTGCTGGAATGGCACGTCATTGGCATGTTTGCGCCCGGCTTCTTCACCGGTGGCTGGATCAAGCGCTTTGGCGCTTTGCCGGTGATGGCTACCGGTGTGGCGCTGAACCTGGCGTGCATTGCCATTGCCCTCTCCGGCGTGGAGCTTCACCAGTTTGCTGTAGCACTGTTCCTGCTGGGGGTTGGCTGGAATTTTCTGTTCACCGGCAGCACTACCCTGTCCATGGGCGCCTACCGGCCGGAAGAAAAAGACCGTGCCCAGGCGGCCATCAATTTTTGCGTGTTTGCGGTGATGGCCTTTACATCGTTCGCCTCGGGTGCGCTGGTGTCTACGCAGGGGTGGGCGGTGCTGAACTGGGGCTCACTGGTGCCCGTGGCGCTGACGGCCGCTGCATTGGCCTGGCTGGCCGTCCAGCAGCGCTCCCGAGCTTAGTGGCGCGTCAGAATCGCTGGTCCAGCCACTGCTTGAGCGTGGCATACACCGGTGCGGCGTCCAACTCGTTGAAGATCTCGTGGTAGAGGTCGTCAAAGCAAACCGCGCTGACCACGTTTTTTGGCGCATGGGCCGCAAAGGTTCGACTGCCCTGGGGGTTCAACAGCCGGTCGTCGCCCGCGTACATGAGCAGGGTCGGCACCTTCCAGTGGCTCGCCATGGCGACGGTTTGCTCACTGGCCTCGGCGATAAAGTGGGCCAGTCGCGCTGAAATCCGGTCGTGCACCAGCGGGTCGGCCCGGTAAGCGGCCACGACCGCCGGGTTATGCGAAATGAACTGCGGCTTGACCCCGTTGCCCACGCGCAGGTTGGGGGCGATTTTGGGCAACACCGAAACCAGGAATTTCTGAAACCGACTCAGACCCGGGTCCAACGCCGGTGAGGACATGATGAGCGCCTCCACCGGGCGGATGGCCAGGGACACAAAACGCCCCACCACCAGCCCACCCATGCTGTGGCCGAGCAATATCAGCGGCGTGTTCTTGCTCATGCGCAAACGCGTGCTGTCGACAATGTCGGCCAGATCATCCAGCAGTCGGGTGTCGGAGGGCAGACTCCCGCGCGGGCCGCCCGACTCGCCGTGGCCGCACTGGTCGTAGCCGCGCACAGCAAAACCCCAGTCATTGAGCTGGCGCGCCA
>JAIPDC010000119.1 GCA_021737865.1 Rhodoferax sp. | reverse complement strand
CCCAAAAAAGGGCTGTGCCAAATAGGGCAAATTGGCACTACTTTCCGCTTGGCCTCCTTGAACTATGCGCCAAAGCGACCACCGCCCTCCTTCATGACCCGGTAGATGGTGCGCCTGCTGATGTTGTGCTTCTTGCCGATTTCGTCATTGTCCATGCTGGTCAGGCCGTCCTGAAACACGGCCTGGCGCTGCTCTGGCGTAAGTCGCTTGGCCCCTTTTGGCACAAATAACCGCTGGCCCCCGTGCAGTTCTTTGATTTCATGCTCAATCTGGCGGGCCAATGCTTCGCTGAAGCCAGGCGACATGGCGATGACCTTTTGCAGCACCAGGGCAACGATGTCGGGCTCAAGGGCAGAGAAATCAAATTTGTCGCGCATCATGCATGTCCCCTGCGTAGGCCAGAAAGTGAAATCCTGCCGTTTATAACCCTGGGGATGGCTACAGGCGCGGGTGGTATGGCTGTCTGTGCAGTCGTATGCACGGCGGGTGTCGGCGTGACGGGTGCAGTGGTTCCAGGGGGTGTTTCTGTGTGCGCCTCTGGCTCTTGGGCAAACATATCCAGCACCTGGGGCACCAGACGGTTGCGCAGCGATGCCCAGCCGTGCTCGTTTTTCTTGTGCAGACCCAAAAAGTAGGCGGCTGCCAGGTTGTAGTTCATCAAGTCCAGCGGCTCGTTGGCTTCGCCCTTCTTCTTTTCCCACCAGCTCACCTTGCGCCCGCGCTTGTAGCCAAAGGTGCGGTACTCTGAGGTGAGGCCTTTGTAGTAGCTCTCGGGCAGATCAGCGCTGAAGTGCACGGAGCCGGCTCCGCTGGAGCGTGCCCAACGCGCCTGCAAGTAGTCCTTAGCGGTATCAGGCCCAACAAACCAGAGTTGTGCGCCATGCTTTTGGGTCTGGCCACGCCAGTTGATGTCGACCAGGCTGGGCTTGGAGCTGAGGATGGGGCGGTCCGGGCGGCTGTGGCCTTTGATGGCGAAGATGTTTCGCTTCTTGCGGCTGGCGGTGAAGTTGTACACGTCCTGCGTGTTGGATCCACCCGAGTCCACAAAGGTGGCGCTGATGTTGAGCATGGCGCCGCTGGCATGGCGGTAGCGACCCTTCAACAATTCGTCGGCGCGCGCCCAGGTTTCGGGCTCGCTGGGTGGGGTGTTGATGACCTGGTAGTCCACTACCCAGCACTCCATGCCCTCGCCCCAGGCCACGACTTTCATTTCCAGCCGGTAGGCCTGGGTATCGATGGCTGCAGTGAGGATCAGGCCACCCATGGGTACGGTGCTGAGTTTGTAGGGTTCAGCCCGCGCCATGAGGGCATCAAAGCGCGTGGACTCTTTGCTGCGCGCCCAGCACTTGGCCAGGCGCGTGTTGTAAAACACAATCATGGACTCTTCGCTGCCCTCATCCAGCTTGCCCTTGGCCATGTTGTACTGGCGCACCAGGCTTATCCAAGGTATCCACCCATAGGGTAGAAACAATCCGCTGATGGTGAAGCTCTCTGTCTCACCGTCACCCGGCTGACCGTCAGACCATAGGCCATTGGCGAACATGCGGGTCTTGTCGCCCTCTTCATGCAGCCCGCCACATTCACAGCAGGGGTATAGGGCTCGCTTGCCGTCTTCGCTGACCAGCAGGCGCACGCCGCCACTGCCATCAAAGAAATCCAGTGTTTGCGCATGGCCACAGTGGATGCATTCGGCCAGTGCTTCGCGCTGCGTGCCGCGCTTGTACAGCGATTCAATGACCGACTCGCCTTCAATCGTGGGCGAGCTGGGGTAGTAGGTTTTGCGGTTGCGCTCAAACGTGGTCTGACGGGCTTCCGCCAGCTCAGCCGGATCGCCCTCCCCGCCCACGTTGTCCTTGGCGCGGTCGATCTCGTCAAACAGCACCCGGCGCACGCTCAGCTCGGACAGGTTGGCAGCAGCGCCGGCAGTCGCCAGGTAGAGCGCGCCGCCCACGTATTCCTTGATGTCGTTGTTGTTGTTGCTGTCGCGGCTGTGCGGCTTGGCCACGCGTTGGTGAATCTGCGGAATGGCAGCGATGGTCTTATCGATCCGCGAGGCAGCTCGCTTTTGCAGCTTGCCGGTGGGCACCAACCAGAGAAAATTTGACGGCGACTGGTGGATGCTGGCCATGAACCAGTTGAGGCCCACCTGGGTCTTGAGCATTTGCGATGCGCCCATCACGACTACGCGCTTGCAGGGGTGGCTGTCAGACAGCGCACGCATCACTTCGCGGGCGTGCGGCGTGCGGGCCGTGCGGTAGGGCCCCGCCTCATTGCTGCCGGTCGATTTGGGGATGACCATGAAGCGGTCAGACCAATCGTCTACGGTCAGGTTCGGGTCGGGCTCCATGCCACGGGCCATCGCATCGAGCACTGCCTGGTAGCCGTTGTGCATATTGCTCATGCAGCATCCTTTGCCGGCGCACCGATCTTTTCTCGGCAGGACGACACCAATAGCTCCAGGACGATGCGGTGCTCACGGTCCACCACCGATTCACAGGCCTCAGCCGTCTGAATGGAAGCAACCTCGGATGCGATGCGACGCGCACAGGCAGACAGCCGGTCCCGGATCTCGCGCCCGATCTCGAACATGGCGCGGTCCACGTCTTGGCGCATCAGCATGGTGCCCCGCATCTTGGCCGCGTTCATTTCAGCCATCTGGGCGTCGGCTTCCTCGCGCCGTGACCGGAACTGCATGTAGCCAGGATCAGCGGGGGCCTTTTCAGGCGGGCGTCCACCAGGCGCAGCAACTGGCGCCGAATCAATTGCGCCCTCCATGTCCAGCTGGCCCGACTCAGCTGCTGCCCCAGCTGGCGACTGAGAGACACGCGCCCGTGTGTTGCGCGCCCACTGAATATCTGCCACAGCCGGGTCAATCTTCCCGTCAATCAGGCTGATGCGCCCCTCGTTGACAGCCTTGCGCACCGCCTTTTCATCGCAACCACGCAGCCGCGCATACGCCGATTTGGTGATCAGTTCCACGGCCATTACCGGACTTCCCTAGCGTTCGGACTACAAACCGGACTTTTCATAAACCCACTTTCTAGCGATCTGACGCGCCGGAACGAACCCTCGGCGCCGCGACGCCCGGAAGTACCTTGATGGGGGGGGTGGCCTGTCGTCAGCGCCCTCATTGCGACGATCCTCGTGCTGCTAAACGGGCCAAACTGTCGCTGAGCGCGCGACTCACTTCCGTTTGCATTGTGTTCTCGATGTCCAGCACACTGGTGCGGTCCATCAGGCTCAGGCGCTTTTTGTAATGGACTGAATTCTTGAACACGAAGATGGCCCTACGGCTGCCATCTGGCATGCGCTCATAGATTCCGGGGGACAGTTTGTAACGACGTGCATCCTGTTGGTTGACGGAAACGTACTGACGACCATGCCGGGCTTGGGATGCCAGGCGCTTGTTAGTGCTCTTGCTTATGACCCGCTGGTAACCCGGCGAATACTGCGCACCCAATGCACGTATCACAGCAACCAACTGACCGCGAGACACGTTGCCGTTGCTATCCAGGGTTGCATGCTTGCCCGGCACTGTGAAATGACCGGATGGCATCGCTCCAGACTTGCTAAGAGCTTGCTCAAATTTCTTGAGCAGGCGACCACCTCCAAACTCTTGCGGTGCCAGGTAGACCGATGGCGCAGTGCCTGACATACGGTCTTTGAGGAACACTGCAGACTCCAGCTTGGCAGCGTTGGCACCCGTAAAGCCGACGGCCTTCATGGTGCGGGCGATTGGACGATCAATGGTTTTGTCCACAACACCCTGCCAACGCTGCGACACGGTCTTGGCTGTTCGGGTCAAAGCAGTTGCAAGGACTGCATTCATGCGCCGGTCCGAGAAATCTTTGAGGCCTGCCTGTAGTTCCTTGAGACCCGTGATTTGAATGTTGATTTGCATGGTGTTGTCCTTACGGTGTAGCAATGAAGCCAGCGAACGTGCATCCTGTGAGTAACGCAAAGCGCTGCTCCTGCGCAATGGGGTGCGTGGCAGGGAACGGCGTGCCCAGCACATGCCCGTTCTCCAAGGCATAGAAGCGCCCAGGCACACCGGACATGGCCTCTTTGATGCAGCCATTGACAAACTCCAGGCCAAACTCTTTCCGCTTGGAATCAACCCAAAGTGCTGTTTCGGGCATCGAATCCCTCAAACTGGGCTGTTTCTTCCTATGTTCCATACCTTCCATACCTTATAGTTGGTTAGTAGGTGTGGGCGCGCATGCGCACACACGCACCCGCCCTCGTGTGTGTGTGCGGGTGTGTGCATGTGTACGTGTGAGGGCGACACGAGGTATGGAAGGTATGGAACCTAACCTATGGATAACTTGTGTATAAGTAGCGTTCATATCGGCATTTCCTGAAAGTTATCCACAGACTTATCAACAGATGATTTTGATAGCACGACGGGTTCTGGGACCATCTTTTTGTACAAAAACCGAACGGGTCCGGTGCGCTTTTCAAACCGCTCATAATCCAACTTGGCTAGCGCCTGCCCAACTCTGGTTTGAATGTCTCGGGTGATTGACTTGGCGTCGATCTTTAGCCCCGTCATGATGGCCGTGGTCAAGCTGAACTCACGCTCGCTGGCCACCAGGGTGGCCGCCCATGCGCCCAGAATCTCGACATAGGCCTCAGACGACTCGCGCATCAGTTGCACGGGGTCGAAGATGTCGCGCTGCTCATCGGCAGTGGGCCAGAAACGCTCGCCTGCTATAGCCAGCGAGTAAGCCTCTGCCAGCAGGTTGTCGCGCTCGGCTTCGAGGCCTTTGACGTTGACCTCATCGGGAATGGCCACAGGCCAAAAGCGCCGCCCGCCTGTTGGGTCTTTGTTCCACTGCCACTCATTCGTGGTGCCAGCGAACACCAGCTGGCGCGGGCATCGAATCTCTCGCCTGCCGTAGCTGGGCCTGAACTCATCCACCTGGCGTGATAGGAATGACTTTTGCCGCATCGACTCGGTGCGCGCAATGGACCCCATCTCGCCAAACTCGTGCAACCAATGGCCGCGAATGGCGCTCATGGCGTCCTTGTGGGCCAGGTCTAGCTCGGTGTCGCTAAACCACTCGCCTGCCAATGCACGCAGGGCGCTTGACTTCATACGGCCCTGCTTGCCCTCCAGCACCAGGCAGTAATCGAACTTGCAGCCGGGGTTGATTACCCGGTTGCACATGCCGATCAAAAACCAGCGGGCCACTAACCGGGTGTAGTCCGTGTCTTCCACATTCAGGTGATCAGACAGCCACATATCGATACGGGCAATACCGTCCCACTTGAGGTCACGCAGATAGTCCAGCACGGGGTGAAATGTGTTGTGCCTGGCTACCACCTCAACTGACTCTGCAACCAGCCTGCTTGACGGTGCAAAGCCCTCGTGCTGGCTCATCCAGATCTGCACGCGGGTGTCGTCCACATCGGTCCACTCCTCGCCACTGGTGAACTTGGGCGACCCGCCATAGGGCGCAGGCAGGCGCTTGACCACCTTCTGGCTGAATTCATCAAAGGCGATTACGCCTTGCCATGCTGAGTGATGCCGCAACACGGCCACCACGTTGGGCACACACTCGCGCAGGGCACCGCGAGCCCACACCAGGCTGTCGCGCCAGGTGATGTCTGCCATAGTGATGACGCCGTCAGCATCCACGCTTTCACCACCACCACGCGAAGCCTCGTTCGATTTTTTTTTCGTAACCTTTGCTGGTGGGGCTGTGCGCCGGGGTGCCTTCCAGCCCGCGTCTTTTGCCCTGGCAAAGATGACGCCAACGGCTTCATCGGGCGAGCGGTTGGCGGTGAACGAGCGCCAATGCGCCTGCAGATCACCCTCGCCCTGAAACTTGCTGCTGCCTGCGCTCCATGATGACCACAACCCAAAACCAAACTCGCCAAACGCCTCACGCAACGCCCAGCCAATGGCAATCCACTCGTTATAGCCAATGTCGGGGCTGATGGCCTGCAGCGCACTCTCGACCCGCGTGCGTAAATCGGCAGCACCCGCCACCTGGACACTTTGCTTGACCGGAGCGCCCGATGCGGTGGTGACCTTGGCCTTGTTCTTGGCCTGGTCAACCGTGGCGTGCAGGCGGCTCAACACCTTGGGGTCGATCACCTCTACGGTGAGCGGCGTGCCCGACCAGTGCTTGCCGGTGAACGTGAAATATTGTCGACCGCAAAACACCTCCAGCCCAATGTCGTTGCTCTTGTTGGTGGTAGTGGTGCCCTGCACGATGATGTGCACGCCCTTGCCGCTGGGGGAATACTCGGTATAGCTGGCCACTGAGGTAATGATGGCCTGCAGCCGGTCTGTCACCACGCCGGTTTCGGGGTTGATGGCGCCATCAATGTCAATGCCGATCAGTCCATCGTCTGGCAGGAAGGCAAAGCCAATGCCGGTGTAGCCACCGCGCTCGAAGGCGCGCTTGACCTCGCCCAGGGTGCACAGCTTGCTGCGATCAATATCGCTGCCCTGCGTGCCACCACGGCGGGCGCCGGTCGTCCAGTACGGCACTTTAAGCGGCTTGACCTGTCCCTCTTTGGCCTCGTAGCGCCACAGCAGCCACTGCGGGCGCTCGGCCAGCAGTGCGGGGATGTTGCTCCACTCAGGGGTGGGCACGACGGGGAAACTAGCACTCATTTTTGGCTCCTTGCGAAAACGCAAAAAACAACATGCGGACACCCGTCATTCGTAGGCCCTCGCAATGCCCTTATCTGGTGCTTGAAAGCCGAGCGCATCGCGGCGATATTTCGTCTCAAGCTCTCCAAAGGTCATGCCATGTTCTGTAATACAAATCAGGTCACGCAACAACTCGCTGGGGCTACATCCAGCGCGGCGGGCACGTGCACGCCAGCGCAGGGCCAGATCGTCGGGAACTTTGGTCTTTATCTCTTCAGTGCACTTGTCAGACATTCAGATCACCTTGGAGCCAAAGAAAACACCCACCGCCCCGGCGCACCAATGGCTGCGCGTCTTCCCACGCGAAGCCAAGGTGTCAGGGAGGTAAACACCGGAACTTCCAGCGCACTGGATCGAATGACGGTGGTTGTTGGAAAGGGTGGCCGGGGTTGCTCCAATACACTGGAAGTTCCTACGCAACCAATGAAAGGCCCCGGCCATGGAAAACATGCAAAAGGAACTGCGAACACTGCTCGCCATTGCCGCAGGGCAGACTGCAATCCTTTCTTCACTCATACGGACCCATCCAAACTACGATCGTTTTCAGATCGATCTATCTGGCCTGCTAGAGGCTTTCTTAAACGGTGCAGCAGGTCAGACGCTGACCGAGCAGCAACGTACTCAAGCGCGGGCCTATGTGGAGTCGCTTTTGGGGCTGCACGAAGCGCCGGACCCACTTGTCTCAGTGCTGATAGAAAAGATTCAGCGCGGCTTGTAAACTGGTCCAAATCACACCCTACTTGCTACGGTTTCAGTAGCTGGCTGCGCAGTGTCTGCGGGGGCTACACTGCTTTTTTTGAAGTAAGTTTTATCCATGAAAATTACCTTGTTGTATGGACACAAGACCAACAGAGGCCCGGTGTTTATTGGTCAGAGCAGCGACGGCCGGTTTCACCCCATGTGGCGCGACGAATCGCTGGGCAGCTACCACAACGTGATCGGAGCAATCGAGGATGTAGCGGGCGGTCATACGTTCACCCCGTCAGATGGCACGGATTTGGGCTCACTAGGGATCAGCAGCGACCCTTCGGACTGGGTACATGCGAAGGAATTGATGTAGTCGTCAAGCAAGGTGCGCAGACATTTCGCACCCGCCAGGGTGAGCGCCACACGCACGGGAAGTTCGTCCATGTCAAAGCCGATCCCTATGCGTTTGCGATCAGGGCAGACCGGGGTGACGTTGCGCACGTCGGCATCGAAGTAGATGTGGGGCAGCATTTAGGCCCCCTGCGCCAAAAGCCACAGCGCCCAACTGATCCATGCCGCGTTTTCAAAGACGCTCAAGGCGAGACCACCTCGGGTATTGGTGGGCAATGCGCCTGTGCCAAGGTACAACAGCTTTACCAGCAACGAGACAACCGTTGTGAAGAGGATTGCAAAGACAAAGGTTTTCATCGTTCACACCCCCTGCGCTATGGTTTCAATAGCTGGTCGCGCAGTGTTTACGGGGGCTGGAGCCTCAGAACCCCGCAAAACCGACCACTGCACATCGGGGCGCAGGTCTTCGCAGCGCACCAGGCCACCGGTGGCGGCTTCGATGGCGGGGCAGCGTTCGGCGGGGACAGCGCAGAGGCCATTGACCCACTGACTGATTGCGCCGCCCGTAACGCCGAGCTTTCTGGCCAGTTCGATCTGGCTATTGGATTTGGAATAGGTTTTGAGGTCCATGGGTGATGACTTTAGCATAGATGAATAGCAATGGCAGATTTTTTTTTGTTAGCGTTGATAAATGACTAATATTGATTTGCGCGGAATTCGTCGATCGCGGATCCAGCAGCTCATTAACGAGCGATTTGGCGGGCGGCAGATCGATTTTTCTATTGCTGCAAAACGCAACTCAACGCAAGTCAACCAATGGCTGACCGGGCATAGAAATCCAAATGGTGACACCTGCAGAAAGGTCGAAGACGCACTAAAACTCAGCCGCGATTGGCTGGATCAGCCGTACGCCACCCCCGCCGAAGCAGACACAACAGAGAACATTGGCATCCGCACCCCATCGAACCTTCCGGATGTGGATGCGGCGGTGGAAACTATTGCGCAGGCGCTGGAGAAGATGACCGAGGCCGAGCGCGCAGCGGTCATGGGCAAGATCGGCAAGCTGGCAGACGCCTATGACAGCGCGGCTGTCAAAAAGTCTATTGTGCAGGCGCTGCGCCTGGCAGGGTCAGCCCAGGAGGCGGTTAAAGCATTTGCCCAGAGCGGCAAAAAGGCCGCGTAGATAGGGCTTTCGAACCTTACCTCGTTTTAAGCACGGCATCCATGCCACAAACAGGGGATGGCCATGGTGTGAAACACACACACACACACACACACACACACACAGCAAGCGCCGTGCCATGTTGCGGCTGGTAGGCTCCCGTCAAACAGAATAATTTTTACGATGCAACAAACCCCAGGCCGCGCCCACGTGCCACCCACCCGGTGCCCCAACCCAGGCCACAACAGCCGCTGCCACAAACGCCAGGCCCCGGCGCATAATTGCGCGCATGGACAAAACCACCCTACTCAACGAAGCCCGCTATGCCGAGCGCCTGTGCCAGCGCACGGCGCGCATGTACCGCCACTTGCAGGCCAGCACCGTATTTTTGAGCGTGCTGGGCGGCAGCGGGGTGATGTCGGCACTGGCGCAAGGGGTACCGGCCTGGGTGCCCATTGCGGGGGCGGTGGTGCTGGCCACATTTGGCGCGATCAATTTGGCAGTGCGCCCTGCAGACAAGGCCGCTGCCAATGAGGCAGACTGCAAACGCTACGCCCAACTGCGCACTGCCGGCCAAAGCATGACCGAGGCCGAGCTAAGTGTGGCCCTGAACAAGGCCCACGAGAGTGACACCGCCGAGGTGGAGGCGCTGCGCGAGGTTGCCTTTAACGACCTGGTGCGTGAGATCGGGCGCGGTGACGCACAAGTGCCACTCAAACCCCACCAGCGCGTGCTGGGTGCGCTGGCCTGATACCCAAAACTACAGCCTGCCCTGCTCCACCAGGGTGCGCACGGCCGCGTTCAATTTGGTTTGCCAGCCCTTGCCGCTGGCGCGCAGGTGGGCCACCAGATCAGGGTCCAGCCGCATGGAGACCATGGGGCGCTTCACCTCTGACGGTGGACGACCACGGCGTACGGTGGGGAGAACAAGCGCCCACTCTTCGTCAGTCAGTGGCTGCGCATCGGGGTCACTCATTGCAGCAGCGGTGATTTGTGCATCTTCCTCAGGTGTATTGAGGAGGATTTTGCGCCCATCACGAAGCGTCAAATACTTTTGCATAACGTACCTTCTCTCTATCGTTTGCCTTGCGTAGGCTGATGACACGGCGCACTGCGCCACGGTCCACAAAGGCCACAGAATACAAGCGGCCTTGCACGGCCAGCAAGGCCAATGCGCTGTGGCGATCTTCCCCATAGGCCTTGCGGCTGTCTTGCCACACCAAGGCTGAATCCCAATGCAAATCAACCGCTACCGCTAAAGACACGCCGTGCTTTTGCACGTTGGCAGCGTCTTTGGTGGCATCGAACTCGATTTGCATGCTGGTTATTGTATTGACGTTAATTGTATTTGTCAATACAAATAATAAATATTTTTAAAATCTTTAACATTGCTATTGCTCAATCAATTAATCATTGTTAAAGTTGCTCCATGCCTGCAATTCAGCGGGCAAGGAGTGAAAAGTGCTTTCAACACACGATCTTGTATCCGGCGAGCCGCCCCAGTCGCTCGGAATAAGCAGCCCAGTGGTCGGGCGAGTCGGTGGGAATACACCCATCGTTGTAGAGGTATATGCACTCGGGCGCGGTGTCGCCCTTGAAGGACAGGGCAGCGATCTGCTTGGCCGAGAGGGCGCGTTTGAACTTAAAGCGAACGGCAAAGTCTTCGTATTTGACCCACTCGGAGCTCGTCATGCCAACGGGCTTGTAACGCCGGTTGAGCGCCACGTAACTACCCTCCTCCAACCGCTGGAGGCAGTAGATCATGAACACCTGACGGAACTCGGAAACAGTCTCGGTCATATAAAACCCCTTAAAGCTGCCATTTTGTCCTTGCCAGCGGGCTCTGGCAAAAGCGCTATCGCTGGCCTGCTGTCCCAACGCCTGGGATGCACCAGCGTGGTGGATGAGTGGAACACTGACAAGCCGCTCACACCGGGCGCGTTGCACCTGACCAATGACTTAATTTGGATTGGCGGTGCAGCATGACCACCCACCGCGCAATCAACGCCCTGCTGGTGCTTTGCATCATCAGCCTCTACGCCCTGGTGGCCCACCTGGACGGCCCCAGCGACCAC
>JAIPDC010000118.1 GCA_021737865.1 Rhodoferax sp. | reverse complement strand
CGGATCAGCGCGTGTGAGATGTCGCTGGCCTTGATGGAACGGTAGTTGGTCGGGAGCAGGGGGCGCAGTCCGCGCGCCAGAAACAGGCCAATGCCCTCGCTTGCGCGTTCGAGCTGGCCCAATGCTGCGCGGTCTCCATCGATCAGGGAAGGCCGTGCGATCACCAGACTTTTGAATCCCATTCGCGCCAGCGACACTTCCATTTCGCCCTTCACCCGGTTGTAGAAAACCGAAGACTGGCTGTTGGCGCCCATGGCGCTGACTACTCCTAATTTTGTAGCGCCTGACGCACGAGCGGCGAGGGCTACCGCCTCAACTGCCTTCAGGTCAATGGCTCGAAATGCATCCTTGCCGCCCGCAGCCTTGATGGTTGTTCCCAGCGCAATGAAGCAGTCGTCCACCTTGGGCATAGCCGCCAGCGCGGCAAAGTCCACCACGTGCGAGGTGAGTTTGGGGTGCTGCAGCGCCAATGGCCGTCGGCCGACACAGTGGACCGACGTATAGGATTTATCGGCTAAAAGGGCCGCGAGGATTTCCCGACCCACGAGGCCCGTTGCCCCCGCCACCAAAACCGCCCGACCGTGATCCGCCGCCATTGCCACCTCCGTTGCCTGATCCGCCGCGGTTTCCACCGCCATAACCGCCGCGGCGTGCGCCGCGTTCAGCCATCATATCGACACTGGTGCGCATGGGGTCAGGCTGACCACCGGGGGCGGAGCGGGGAGCGCGTGGCTCGCCCATGCCGCCACCGGCAAAACGGCCTTCGTGACTATGTGGCTGCGCGTCACCGACGGGTGGACGTGCACGCCCTGGACCTTGCCCACCTTGTCCCTGCGGACCACGTGCGCCCTGTGGACGGGGCGCTTGTTCTCCACCACGGCCCTGGCCGGCGTTTCCGCGTGGACCCTGGGGACCACGACCGCCGCCGCCATTGCCGCGTCCCGCGCCCTGTCCGCCACGGTCACCCTGGCCGGCCTTGTTCTCGCGAACGCGTTGCATCATTTCAGTGCGTGCGGCGCGCGCTGCCGCTTGCATCACATCGCGGCTTGGTGGCTTGCCGGCGCCACCCCAGATGGTTTGACGGCCCATGGCAATGGGTTCACCCTGCTCGCCGGGCTCTGGTCCGAAACCGTCAATGATTTGAACCGGGATGTTTTGCTTGGTAAAGCGTTCGATATCCTGCATGAAGCCTTCTTCGTCCAGGCACACCAGGTTGATGGCAGCGCCATCGTTGCCGGCGCGGCCGGTGCGACCGATGCGGTGCACATAGTCTTCGCTGACGTTCGGGATTTCATAGTTCACCACGTGTGGCAGGTCGTCAATGTCAATGCCGCGGGCGGCAATGTCGGTCGCCACCAGGGCACGCACATCGCCGCTCTTGAAGCCGGCCAGCGCCTGCGTGCGGGCAGCCTGACTCTTGTTGCCGTGCAGGGCCATGGCGGTGATGCCGTTCTTTTCCAGAAACTCGGCCACGTTGTTGGCACCGAATTTTGTGCGCGTGAACACCAGCACCTGGCTCCAGTTGTGCTCGTTGATGATGTGGGCCAGCAACGCCTTCTTCTTGCCACGACCGACCGGGTGAATCACCTGGGTGATGCGCTGTACGGTGGTATTGCGGGGCGTCACCTGGACGCTTTGGGGGTCTTTGAGCAGACCATTTGCCAGTTCCCGGATTTCATCGCTAAACGTGGCCGAGAACAGCAGGCTTTGCTTGTCTTTGGGCACAGCCGCCAGCACCTTTTTGACGTCGTGGATGAAGCCCATGTCCAGCATGCGGTCGGCCTCGTCGAGCACCAGCATCTGCACCTGGCCCAGGTCCGCCATTCCTTGCTGCATCAAGTCCAGCAAACGCCCCGGTGTCGCCACCAGAATGTCAACCCCCTTTTTGAGCTTGGAAACCTGGGGGTTCATGCCCACACCGCCAAAAACAACCGTGCTGCTGAGTTGCAGGTATTTGCCGTAGGTGCGAATGGATTCTTCAACCTGCGCGGCCAATTCGCGGGTAGGGGTCAACACCAGCGCGCGAATGCCGGTGCCGCCAAACTTGTTTTGCGCACTGCGCGCCATCGATAGCCTGTGCAGCATGGGAAGGGTGAATGCGGCCGTTTTTCCAGTGCCGGTCTGGGCACCGCCGAGCAGGTCGCGGCCTTCCAAAATCAGCGGGATTGCCTGGGCCTGAATAGCCGTGGGCGTTTCGTAGCCTTGCTCGCGCACGGCTTTAACAATGGCCGGAGCCAGGTTCAATTCTTCGAAGTTCATGGTTGTGGCGCCCATCCAGGGCGCTTGGGATATCAGCCTGTACAGGTACCGCAGCACCCGTTCAGTCAAAGGCAGATAGATTCAAAAGCGGGACGAAGTTTGTGATTTCAGTCCCCAGCAATTTGCTGGCACTGCGGGCAACTGACGCACCGCAATGGGCCGTATTGTCGCACGTTGAGACTGGGCGTGCTAAAACAACAGATAGCGGAGTTGTTTTGTGTCGACGCCATCGCTGTAACAATGTGTCACGGGGGACTAGCCATTCCGGCTGGCAACTGGGAGAATTGCCGAACGATGAAAAAGTTCATGTTGCGACGTTTGGGTGTGGCCCACGAGCCCGGCAGTTTTAAGCCGTCCCTTCAGGATTGCATTGAGGCGGTTCTGGAGCAAAGCGATGCCCTGGTGAACGATGTGTTGAGCGGATTGAAGGCATCCACCTCCACAGCTCGCAGCAAGTCCATGCAGGTCATTCAAAATCCTGCGGGCAAGGCGGCGATTGAGCATCTGCTAGCCAACCAGGATGCTTTCAAGGTCAGTTTCTCAAGCAACTTGCGCGCTTCGTTATACGGTGGTGATACGCACTGGGCGCAGGGCCAGCCATTGCGGTTTGACGACTTTCAGTTTCTGGAGGAGGAGCAGATCGATGCCAACATCGAATTTGCCCTCACCCAGCAGGAAATAGCGATGGCGGTAGATGATGCTCTGCCCACGCTGAACGCCATGGTTAGCAGCTTGTTGGGCTGGATGACTGTGCAGCCGCAGCTCAACCCGCTCAAGCCGGAGTCTTTTGTCTATGCCTTGCGCGAAAGCATGTTGGAGCACGTGCCACGCGATGAGGCGCGCACTGCCATCATGACGCCCGCTGCGGGCATGCTGGGCGTCAGCATGCGCCAGCTGTACAAGGAAGTGTCCGAATGGCTGCGTTCACAGGGCGTGGAGCCGGTAGGACCGGTCATGCTAGCCGGCGGCGCAGGTTCTCAAAACAAGCCGGCTGAAAACTCGGTGACCCGCACGTTGCTGACTCTGGACAAGTTGCGTCGGCTGTTGTCGGGTGAACTCGACCCTGGCCAATTGAACGGCAATATCAAGGACTTCACGCATACGGTGCCTGCATCGTTTGTTGCACTGGAGGATATGAAGCTGATGGAGCCCATGATGAAGCGCCTGGCAGAGCGCGCCAGTCAGTCCGCCTCGTCCAAGGCGGCTGACCCCACGGGCAGCGCGCCAGGTTCATCTGCGCAGCGGGAGAAAAGCAAGAGCAAGAAGCTGGGCCGGGAACTCGGTGAGGAAGTGGTTCGATTGATGTTGGAGAACCTCACCCAAGACCACCGGATGTTGGCGGGCGTACGCCAAAGCCTGAAGCAGCTGGAGCCGGTGTTGATGACCCTTTCGCAATCGGATGCGCGATTTTTCAGCGAACGCCAGCACCCGGCGCGTCAGTTCATGGACAAGATCACCAGCCGCAGCCTGGCATTTACATCCAAGGATCAACCCGGCTTTTCCCATTTCCAAAGGGTGCTGGAAAACGCCGTCAACGTGCTGACTGGTAGTGGGGGCGATGCACAGGGCTTTGCGCGCGTGCTGCGAAAGCTTGAGGACGGCTGGGCCCGTGAAGAGCACGAGCAGCGCCAGCGCGCCGAGGAAGCAGCACGCGGGCTGCTGCACGCCGAGCAGCGAAACCTGCTGGCGCAACGCCTCGCAGAGGATTTTGCGGAACGATTGAAGAACAAGAAAATACCGGAAGTTGTTGCCGTTTTTCTGCGCGGCCCCTGGGCCCAGGTGGTGGCAGAGTCGCAATTGCGGTGCGCTGACGGAACAACCGACGCCGACGGCTTTCTGAGCCTGGTGGATGATCTGATTTGGAGCGTGCAGTTGCGTCTGGCGCGCCGCAATCGTACCCGTTTGGTCGATATGGTGCCAGGCATGCTGATCAAGATGCGCCAGGGCCTGGGTTTGATTTCCTACCCGCATGAGCGAATACCTGTATTTTTCGACGAGCTTATTACCTTTCATGAGCAGGCGTTCGAGGGTGCAAGGCCAGCATCGGTAACCGGTTCCGAACCTGGGCCCGAAGCCGCTGCGGCATCTGCTATTGAGAGCATCGGTATTCCTGTTGACGAGTTTTGGATGGCAGAAGGTGAAGCGACCGACTCCGGCTTTATGCAGGCCGCGCATGAGCGGCCACCGGAAGTTGAAGAAGATGAAGTGATCGACCTGGCCGCCCAACAGGCGTGGAGTGCCCACACCCTGCTCACGGGTTCCTGGGTCGACTTGGCCTTGGGTGGCGTGTGGGTACGCGCACAACTTACGTGGGCCAGTCCACACAAAACGCTGTTCATGTTCATCTCGTCGGGGGGTATGGCGCACTCCATGTCCCGGCGCACGATGGACCGGTTGCGTGGTCTGGGCTTGATCCGCTTGGTCTCGGACGGGCGGGTTATTGACCACGCCCTGGACGCCGTGGCCCAGGCCGCGCTTAGAAATGACCTGGGAAAACCGGGCGGGACCAGCTGATCTGCGCTTGCTGCAAGGCCGATTCGGTGGCCGCAGTCGATAATGTGGTATTTCTCTCTCTTTAAATCTGAATCGCAATGGCCCAATACGTTTTTTCCATGAACCGCGTCGGCAAGATCGTGCCGCCCAAGCGGCATATTCTCAAAGACATTTCACTGAGCTTCTTTCCCGGTGCCAAGATTGGCGTGCTGGGAACCAACGGATCGGGCAAGTCCACACTGCTGAAAATTATGGCAGGCGTGGACAAGGAAATCGAGGGCGAAGCAACCCCGATGGCTGGACTCAATATTGGCTATCTGCCACAGGAACCCCAGTTGGACCCCACGCAGACGGTGCGTGAAAGCGTCGAAGCGGCCATGGGCAAAGTGTTTACAGCCAAGGCCCGTCTTGAAGAGGTTTACACCGCGTACGGTGCCGAAGACGCCGATTTTGATGCGCTGGCGGCCGAACAAGCGGAGCTGGAGGCCATCATCGCTACCGCCGGGACGGACTCCGAGCACCAACTGGAGATCGCGGCTGATGCCTTGCGTCTGCCCCCGTGGGATGCCAATATTGGCGTTCTTTCCGGTGGTGAGAAGCGGCGCGTGGCACTGTGCCGATTACTGCTTTCCAAGCCCGATATGCTTTTGCTCGACGAGCCAACCAACCACCTCGACGCCGAGTCGGTGGACTGGTTGGAGCAGTTCTTGCAGCGATACCCCGGTACCGTGGTCGCCATCACCCACGACCGCTATTTCCTGGACAACGCGGCCGAGTGGATTCTGGAACTGGATCGCGGCTCTGGCATTCCCTACAAAGGCAACTACAGCGACTGGCTCAGCCAGAAGCAGGCACGCCTGGAATCCGAGCAAAAGGGCGAAGAGTCCCGAGCCAAAGCACTGAAGAAGGAATTGGAGTGGTCGCGTCAGAACCCCAAGGCACGCCAGGCCAAGAGCAAGGCCCGTTTGGCCCGCTTTGAGGAATTGAGCGACTTTGAATACCAGAAGCGCAATGAAACCAACGAAATTTTCATCCCGGTAGCCGAGCGCCTGGGCCATGAAGTGATCGAGTTTACGAACGTCACCAAGTCGTTTGGCAACCGCGTCCTGATCGACAACCTGAGTTTCAAGGTGCCGGCCGGAGCCATCGTCGGCATCATCGGCCCCAACGGTGCCGGTAAATCCACGCTGTTCAAGATGATCGCCGGCAAGGAAAAGCCGGACTCGGGCGAAGTCAAGATTGGCTCCACCGTGAAGATGGCGTTTGTTGACCAGAACCGTGATGATCTGGCCAATGAAAAAACGGTCTGGGAAGACGTTTCCGGTGGATTGGATATCCTCAATGTGGGCAAGTTTCAGATGGCGAGTCGCGCCTACTGCGGACGCTTCAATTTCAATGGCGGGGATCAACAAAAACGCGTCGGCACACTGTCCGGCGGTGAGCGTGGGCGTTTGCACCTGGCCAAGACGCTGATTGCCGGCGGCAACGTATTGATGCTCGATGAGCCGTCCAACGATCTGGACGTGGAAACTCTGCGGGCGCTGGAGGATGCATTGCTGGAGTTCGCAGGCACCATCATGGTTATCAGCCATGACCGCTGGTTTCTGGATCGCATTGCCACCCACATCCTGGCCTGTGAGGGCGACAGTCAGTGGACCTTCTTTGATGGCAATTACCAGGAATATGAAGCCGACAAGAAGAAGCGTCTGGGCGAAGAGGGCGCACGTCCCCACCGGATGCGTTTTAAAGCGCTCAAGTAAACCAAGGCAAGAGCAGTTACATGGCAGCTGCGCTTTCGCACACCACATTGCAATACCAGGCTCTGTATCGATCTACCGTGCAGGACGCGGCGGCTGGCGGAAGCTTGCTGATGGGGAAATTGATCGCGGCAGCGCGCACCAATTTGCAGGCGCGCGAGGCGGCCTGCCGGGATTTGCGTGAGCGCGACGCTTTGGTGCATTCGGCCAAGCAGTTGCGCGCGTGGGAGAGTGAGCTTTGCAGGCGATTTCCCCAGGCTTTGCTGGAGGCATTTTCCGCCCCCGAGTCAGCTGCCAAGCCTGGACTGCAGTCTGTCGCTGATGTTGCATTTGACGAACTCGAGCTGATGGACGAAGTGCAGGTGCAAACCAGTGTCACGATGGCACGGACCCTGCAGGTCGCCGTACTGGCAGCAGAAGCCAGTCTTACCGAACTCAATACCTTGATTTGCACCACCCAGGGTCTGGGCGTAGTAAACCCTGAGCGCAATCCTTTACGTCCACAAATTTACGTTAACGCACTGCGAAGCAGCGTTGCACAGACGCAGATGCCGTCCGCAGTACAGCTGGACTGGTTGGGCGCCATGAGCGCCACACTCGGTCAAGAGTTGCGCAATATGTACATGGAATTGTGCAAAGCCCTGATCGGGCAAGGAGTCGTGGCAGCCGGGTATAGCGTATCCCATACGCCCACTGGTACCGGGATTGGGCGCGGCGTGGCGCAAGGTGCTCAGCCGTTCGCTGGCGACGGCGTGGGTTCCCCGCAAGTCTTCTCGGCCAATACATCATCGGCTCCTCAACAGCGAAAGGCCCTACCAGTGGTCGAGGCTCCACAGTCGGCCGCAGCGCACCATGCAAGCAATGCCAAAGATCACACGCTGTTGACACTGGATAAATTGCGTCGACTATTGGCTGGCGAACTCGACGAGCCAGCGCACTTGAGCGCCAAAGAACAGTTTGCACAGCGATTCGCCCAGGAGTTTGAAAGTGGCGCGGGCCCGGTTGATACACAGGAAACAGAGTTTGATGCCACGGTCCCTGCCGCGCTCGAAGCCTTGACGGAAATGAAGCAGGTTGACGCGGTGGTGAAGCGGCTGCAAAAGCGCCACGGTGCGGTCACGGCGCCAGTGCTCGCCGGAGATACCTCGATTGAGGCGTTTCGCTCCAACTTGCGCAATCACGCAAGGGGGGTTGGACAGGCGCTCAGCCTTGAGGTCATTACCATGATGGTGGACAACATTGCGCAGGACCAGCGATTGCTCGCGCCGGTGCAGCAGTTGATCCGTCGACTGGAGCCGGCGCTTTTGCAGTTGGCACTGGTGGATCCCCGCTTGTTTACCAACAAGCAACATCCGGCCCGTTTGTTGGTGCAGGAAGTTGCCCACCACAGCCTTGCCTATTTGTCTGTTCACGCTTACGGTTTCGAAGAATTTCTGCGAGCCCTGGATGACGCCGTTGCTCCATTGATCAATGCGCGAGTTGAGAGTGCCGAACCCTTTGAACTGGTTTTGGGTGGCCTGCAGAATGCCTGGCAGCGTGCCGCTCTGGCCAGCGAGCGCAGCCGTGCTGCAGCGATGGTGGCATTGGAAAACGCGGAGCAACGCAATCTGCTGGCCGAAAAAATTGCAGGAGAAATCATCGGCCACCCGGATGCAGCGCAGGTGCCCCAAGTCGTGACAGAGTTCCTGTGCGGGCCGTGGGCACAGGTCGTTGCATTGGCACGTATGGCCGGCCCCAGTGGCGCCGCTGCGGCAGATAAATACCATGCACTCATTTCTGCCATGCTGTGGAGTACGCACCCCGAGCTTGCGCGCACCAACACCTCCAAGCTGACCCGCCTGGTTCCTTTGTTGTTGACGACTTTGCGTGAAGGTCTCGAGACGATTCATTTCCCCGCCACAAAGACCAGTGCATTTTTGGAGGCCCTGATGGGTCTTCACCAGTTGGCATTTCGTGCGGTGCGAAATCCTCCGGCTGGTGAAGCACAAGTTCGGGTCGTAGCGGTGCCGTCCTTGCGCCACAGCCTTCTGGAAGAAGGCAACCCCTGGGTTGCTCCTGAAGAGGCGGTTGCATCCAACTTCATGGAATTACCGGAGGTCCGGTCAGAGTCGCTTCAGGCGGCGCACGCTGAGCCCGAGACCGTCAAAGTCGCGGACGATGCCGGTGCGGGTGCGGTGCTTGAATCCGCTCAGGTGTTGATCAGCACGCTCCCGCTGGGCTCGTGGGTGGAGCTCCGGGTTAACGGAGAGTGGGTGCGTACCCAACTCAGCTGGGCCAGTCCCCATGGAACTTTGTTCTTGTTTACCGGCGCGGCCGGTGTCACTCAGTCGATGACACGGCGTTCATGCGACAAACTGGTGGCGGCTGGAAACTTGCGAGTCATTTCAGGTCGACCTGTGGTCGATGGTGCACTGAACGCAGTGGCACAGGCAGCGATGCGAAATAGCGTGAATACCCAGTTCTGACTACAGGGGATGTTCTGCGTAGAATTTTCCGCCGTGAAAGAGCAGAGGCGATGCTCCTGCGTGGTGGCTGCAGCCTTCCACTTCGCCCACAAAAATGACATGGTCACCCTCTTCGTACCGACTGCGGTTGAAGCATTCAAATGTTGCAGCGGCGCCTTGTAGCAAGGGCGCTCCACCTGCACCGAGCGTGAAAGCCACCCCGGAAAATCGGTCACCGCCGTGTGCGGCAAATTGTTTGGCCAGGTCTTGCTGGTCTGCGCTGAGGATGTTGATGGCGTAGTGCGACCCCGCGCTGAACGCCGCCATGGACCCCGCCGAGCGGGCCAGGCTCCACAGAACCAGGGGGGGAGTCAAGGACACCGAGTTGAACGAATTGGCCGTCAGTCCGATGTAGTTGCCGTCACCGGTTCTGGCAGTCACGATGGTGACGCCGGTGGCAAACATCCCCAAGGCCTGGCGAAATTGGCTTGGTGAAAAATTTGGGGGGATAGCCTGAGGCGGCCGTGCTATCAAGGGCATGAGCGAATTTACCTCAAATTGTTTTTACGCGACCGGTGCAGTATCGACACCCGGGGCGCTGGCAGGGGCGCTTTACAATAGACGCATGCGTTTTCACCACATTTTTCTTGCTTTTATTGCTATGATTAGCATAGCAAGTCACGCAATTCCCATGAGGTCTTGCGCAGACTATGCTGCAAAAATTCCGAATGTCAAGACGCACTTGTGCGAGACCGCCCGGTTGGAGGATATGCAGGCCCGGTCCGTGCAAGGGCGTCCGATCTGGGGTCGCGATGTTCAGGCTGACGATTCCCATTTGCGGATTCTGGTACTTGGTGGTATCCACGGCGATGAAATGTCATCAAGTTCATTGGTGTTTCATTGGATTGCGATGGCACAAGCGCAGGTAACCTCCACGCCCGTGGCGATTCACTGGCGCTTCATTCCGTCGCTCAATCCGGATGGGTTGTTTGCCCGTCCAGCCAAGCGTGTAAATGCCCGTGGAGTGGATTTGAATCGCAACTTTCCGACACCCAACTGGGACCGTGACGCACGCCGGTATTGGGAGGGGCGCACACGCAAAGACCCACGGCGATGGCCAGGCAACAAGCCGCTTTCGGAACCCGAGTCGCGCTTTCTGCTTGATCAGATGGACAGTTTCAAACCAAGCCTGATTGTGAGTGTGCATGCACCCTACGGCTTGCTGGATTTTGATGGCCCCAGGGTTCCTCCGAGCAACTTGGGGCGCCTGTTTCTTGATCAAGTTGGAATTTTTCCAGGTTCGCTCGGGAATTACGGTGGCATTCACAAAGGGGTTCCGGTGGTGACGATTGAGTTGCCCAATGCAGCGCGCACCCCGACTGATGCTGAAATGCGCCAGATGTGGGCAGACTTGCTGCGCTGGACATCGGACCGTCTGGGCGCCGGAATTTCAACTGCAGCACAGGAGTTACCCCAGCAACAGTGAAGGACTTCGGGCCTGATTGATCAATGGCCCAGGATCTTGGACAAAAAGTCCCGGCTGCGTTCGTTCTGCGGATTGTTAAAGAAGTCGTGCGGGTTGTTTTGCTCGACGATTTGGCCCTGGTCCATGAAGATGACCCGGTCGGCCACCGCCTTGGCGAAGCCCATTT
Source organism: Rhodoferax sp. (assembly GCA_021737865.1). Classification (GTDB taxonomy): domain Bacteria; phylum Pseudomonadota; class Gammaproteobacteria; order Burkholderiales; family Burkholderiaceae_C; genus Allorhodoferax. Next base: position 384 of record JAIPDC010000118.1, on the reverse strand, counting down.
CGTGGGTGACACAGATCATGGTGATGCCTTGATCAGCCATTGCAATCATCACGTCCAGCACTTCCTTGATCATCTCGGGGTCCAGCGCACTGGTTGGCTCGTCAAACAGCATGATCTTGGGCTTGAGACAGAGCGCGCGTGCAATGGCGACTCGTTGCTGCTGGCCGCCCGAGAGCTGCAGCGGGTACTTGTTGGCCTGCTCCGCAATGCGTACGCGCTTGAGCTGCTCCATGGCCTTTTCTTCCGCCTCTTTTTTGGGCATTTTTCCTACCCACATCGGCGACAGAGTCAGGTTTTCCAGAACGGTCAAGTGCGGAAACAGATTGAATTGCTGAAACACCATGCCGACCTCTTTGCGGACCTGGTCGATGGCTTTCACGTCGT
>JAIPDC010000117.1 GCA_021737865.1 Rhodoferax sp. | reverse complement strand
GGATTATGAGTCCTCTGCTCTAACCAACTGAGCTAACGCCCCGAACCAGCGAGGATTGTAATGGCCTTGGCAGGGGCTATTTGTTGTGGCTCAGCGCATTGCTCACCAATTTGGAAGTAATGTCCACGATCTGAATCATTCGGTCGTAGGCCATGCGCGTGGGGCCGATCACACCCAGGGTACCGACCACCTTTCCGTCCACCTCATACGGGCTGGTGACGATCGACAGGTCTTCAAAAGGCACCACCTGACTTTCCCCACCGATGAAGATTCGCACGCCTTCGGCCTGACCGGCGATGTCCATCAGACGCATCAGCTGGGCCTTTTGCTCAAACAGCTCAAACGCGCGGCGCAGGTGACCCATGTCACTGGAGAAATCACTCACCGACAGCAGGTTGCGCTCGCCGGAGATGATGACCTCGTCCTGCGACTCGGTGATGGCCTCTGAACTGACCGTCACTGTGGCCTGCATGAGTGTGGCGATTTCCGAGCGCAGAGACTCGACTTCGCCCTGCAGGCGCTCACGCACGTTATCGATATCCATTCCCACGTAGTGGCTGTTGAGAAAATTGGCCGTCTCAACCAACTGCGCCTGCGAATAGTCCATCTCGGTAAAGATGACGCGGTTTTGCACGTCGCCGTCGGGCGACACGATGATGACCAGCACCCGGCGCTCCGAGAGGCGCAAAAACTCAATGTGCCTGAACACCGACGAGCGCTTGGGCGCTATCACCACGCCCACAAACTGCGACAGGTTCGAAAGCAAATTGGCCGCGTTGGAGATCACCTTCTGCGGTTGATCGGGGGCCAGGATGTGCGAGCCATATTGGCTGGGGTGCACCGTCAGCATGGTGTCGACGAACAGCCGGTATCCACGCGCCGTGGGTATGCGCCCGGCCGAGGTGTGGGGGCTGACGATGAGGCCCAACTCCTCCAGGTCCGACATAACGTTGCGGATGGTGGCTGGCGACAGTTCCAGACCCGAGGCCTTGGACAAAGTGCGACTGCCTATGGGCTGGCCGTCGGCAATGTAGCGTTCTACCAGCGCTTTCAACAACAACTTGGAACGTTCATCGAGCATCGATACATTTTAGTGATTTAATTTGGCCATGCAGACCCATTTCCGCAATGTCGCTCTCATTGGCAAATACCAGGCCGTCTCCAGCGGGGCAACCGGCGCCTCGTCGCGCCAGGCGCTGGAGCGCATCGCGCACTTTCTCATGGACCAGGGCTGCGAGGTCATGGTGGAAGCTGAAACAGCCGCCAACATGGGCCTGAGCGACTACGCCACGGCAGATGTGGCCGGCATCGGCCGCACCGCCGATGTGTGCGTGGTGGTGGGCGGCGACGGCACCATGCTGGGCATCGGTCGCCAACTGGCACAGTACGGCGTGCCGTTGATTGGCATCAACCAGGGACGCCTGGGTTTTATTACCGACATTCCTCTGGACAACTTCCAGGCCACCCTGCAGCCCATGCTGGCCGGGGTGTACGAAGAAGACCACCGCAGCCTGATGCAGGCGCGTGTCATGCGCGATGGCCATTGCGTGTTTTCCGCCCAAGCCATGAATGATGTGGTGGTGAACCGCGGCGCCACTGCGGGCATGGTGGAGTTGCGCGTGGAGGTGGACGGCCACTTTGTGGCGAACCAGCGGGCCGACGGTCTGATTATTGCCACGCCCACCGGGTCTACGGCGTACTCGTTGTCGGCGGGCGGGCCTTTGATGCACCCGTCCATTCCGGGCTGGGTGCTGGTGCCCATCGCGCCACACACTTTGTCAAACAGGCCTATTGTCCTTGCCAACGCTTCAGAAGTTGCTATTGAAATCGTAGCTGGCCGGGATGCCAGCGCGAACTTTGATATGCAGTCGCTGGCCTCACTGATGCATGGCGACCGCATTGTGGTGACCCGCTCCCAATACCAAGTGCGGTTCTTGCACCCCAAGGGCTGGACCTATTTCGATACTTTGCGCCAGAAGCTGCACTGGAATGAGGGAGTGGCCTGATGGCTCTAAGGCGCATCGTCCTGCGGGACTTCGTCATCGTCAGTGAACTCGAATTGGACCTGGACTCCGGCTTCACTGTGCTGACCGGCGAAACGGGTGCCGGCAAATCCATTCTGATCGATGCGCTGCAGTTGGTAACCGGTGCACGGGCCGATACCGGAGTGATTCGCGAAGGTGCCAGCCGCACCGAGGTGAGTGCCGAATTTGACACCCCTGCCGGCGCGCGCAACACGCTGCAAGAAGGCGGTTTTGACGATAGCGATACGCTGCTGCTGCGTCGCACGGTCGACGTGGCCGGAAAAAGCCGCGCCTGGATCAATGGCAGCCCCGCTACCGCACAACAACTGCGCACCGTGGGTGAGCAGTTGCTCGACATCCACGGGCAGCACGCCTGGCAAAGTCTGACCCGTCCCGATGCCGTGCGCGGCCTGCTGGACGCCTACGCCAAAGTTTCCACCGTTGCTTTGGGCGCGCGGTGGCTCGAGTGGCGCCAAGCGCAGACCACATTGGCTCAGGCCATGAGCGCGCAGGATTCTCTGCAACGTGAGCGTGAACGGCTGGCCTGGCAGATCGGTGAGCTTGAAAAGCTGAACCCCCTGCCCGATGAATGGGACGAGCTCCAAAGCAGCCATAGTCGCCTGTCCAACGGGCAAACCCTGCTGGATGCTGCACAAGGTGCATTGCAGCTACTGGAGGACGACGACAGCAACGTCCTGCGCCTGCTGAACAACGCCTTGCAGCAGTTGCAAAGCCAAACCCACCTGGAAGCCGATTTCAAGGACCCGGCCGACGTGTTGGCATCCAGCCTGGCACAGGTCGAAGACACGGTGCACACGTTGCGCGGCTATTTGCGCCGCACCGAACTCGACCCCGAGCGCTTGGCCGAGCTTGACCAGCGCATGGCGATGTGGGTGTCGCTTGCGCGGCGCTACAAACGTGCGGCGCCGGACCTGCCGGGGTTGCTGGCGTCATGGAGGGTCGAACTCGCTCAACTCGATGCCGCGTCGGACCTGCAAAGCCTGCAAGCGGCAGAAGCGAAGGCCCAGACGGCCTATCGGGTGGAGGCAAAAGCACTGACAAAAGCACGCACCGAAGCTGCACCCCTGATGGCGCAAGCCATATCCCTGGCCATGCAGGGCCTGGGCATGCAGGGCGGGCAGTTTCAGGTACAACTCGAGACCTGTGCACAACCCATGCAAAGCGGCCTGGAGGACGTGAGCTTCCTGGTGGCTGGCCACGCGGGCAGCACACCACGTCCGGTGGGCAAGGTGGCCTCGGGCGGAGAGTTGTCGCGCATGGCGCTGGCCATCGCCGTGACCACCAGTCAACTGGGCACCGCGCAAACACTGATCTTTGACGAAGTGGACGCAGGCGTGGGTGGAGCAGTGGCTGAGACGGTGGGGCGTCTCATGCACCAACTCGGCGCGGACCGGCAAGTGCTTGCGGTCACCCATTTGCCACAAGTTGCATCCTGTGCCGACCACCATCTGGTAGTCGCCAAGCAGTCCAGCGGCACCGCCACGCTGAGCAGCGTGTCATCGGTTCGGGGCGAGCAACGGGTCGCAGAAATTGCGCGCATGCTGGGGGGTGAAAAGCTTTCCAGCACCACGCTGGCCCACGCCAAGGAAATGCTGCAATCCGCAAGCTGAAGCGATGCAGAACGAGACCCATGCCATGGAAATTGTGCTGATCACGGGAATGTCCGGTTCCGGCAAATCCGTGGCGCTGCACGCACTGGAAGACGCTGGCTTTTACTGCGTGGACAACCTGCCACCGGAACTGCTGCTGCCGTTTGTTGAACTGGAACAAAAACATCTGGCCAACCGCGTGGCAATTGCCATGGATGTGCGTAGTGCGACGTCCCTGCCACTGGTGCCGCAGCAACTCGATACCCTGCGCCAGCGCGGCATTGCAATCAAATCACTTTTTCTGGATGCGAACACCGAGACACTGGTGCACCGCTACTCCGAAACCCGGCGCAAGCACCCGCTGTCGCAGGCAGACCCCGGCCACGGCGAACAGGATGCCCGCCGTGCACTCGTGGATGCCATTGAGCTGGAGCGCAAACTGCTGGCAGTGCTGCGCCGCCAGGCGCATGTCATCGACACCAGCATCATCCGTGCCTCCCAATTGCAGGGCAACGTCAAAGCATTGATATCAGCGCCAGCCGCGCAACTTACCCTGGTGTTCGAATCCTTCGCCTTCAAACGCGGAGTGCCCACCGATGCAGATTACGTGTTTGATGTGCGCATGTTGCCCAACCCGCATTACGAGCCCGAGTTGAAGCAACTCACCGGACGGGACCATCCGGTCGCTGAATTCTTGGAAGCACAGCCTGAAGTCGAACTGATGCGCCACCACATTGCGCACTTTCTGGAGAGTTGGCTCGACGCACTCGCACGCGACCACCGCAGCTATGTGACGGTGGCTATTGGCTGCACCGGGGGTCAGCACCGTTCGGTCTATCTGGTTGAACGCCTGGCCCAAAACTTTGCTGCGCATTGGGTCACCCTCAGGCGGCACCGGGAAATCGACGCCATCTGATTGGGGCTATCAAGTCACCGATGCCTGTAGCAGCAACTTGCGAACAGGTGCTGGCAGACCCAGCGCCGGCCAGGTGTCTTTGGCAACCCACTGCCCATCGTCCCACCGCACAGTCTGATCAACAGGCGCCGGCATCGCCAGATGCCATGGGTGCAGATGCAGGTCCTTGTGCGTCAACACATGGGTAAAAGCAGGCGACGGTTGCAGCAGGTTGCGCATACCCGCCGGTACCGCCAGCAACAGCGCCTCCTCGCTATCAAACAGCGGCAGGCAGTGCAGGCCAGCCCATACACCCGGGGTCGGTCGTTTGCTCAGGCACACCGCACCATCGTCGGTTTGGGCCCACAGCAACCAGATCGACTGACTGCTTCGTTTGAGGGTGCGGGTGCGTACCGGATAGCGTTGCGGGTTGCCGTCGGCGGCGGCCACACAGTCCGCGCGCACCGGACAGTTGCTGCAATCGGGCTTCTTTGGCAGGCAGACAGTGGCACCCAGGTCCATCATGCCCTGGGTATAACGCGGCATATCAGCTGCCCCGGTACGACCCCGTGGAAGCAGCGCAGCGGTGGCATCCCATAGTGCGCGCACATTGGCGCCCAATGCCAGGTCAGCATCAAACCCGACCAGTCGCGTGACGACACGCTTGACATTGGCGTCCAGTATCGCGACCTGCTCACCAAAGCACAGCGAGGCAATGGCGGCGGCCGTGGAGCGCCCGATACCAGGCAAAGTCTCCAGCACATCGGCGGTCTTCGGAAACACGCCACCATGCAGCGCCATCACGTTTTGCGAACAGCGGTGCAGGTTACGCGCCCGGCTGTAGTAACCCAGTCCGCTCCACAAACCAAGCACATCGTCCAAGCTGGCCTGGGCAAGGGATTTCACATCCGGATAGCGTTCCACGAAGCGATCGAAGTAGCCCAATACCGTAACCACCTGGGTTTGCTGCAGCATGATTTCTGACAACCACACACGATAAGGGTCCCGCGTGTTTTGCCAGGGCAAGTGGTTGCGTCCGTATTGCTTTTGCCACGCGACTATGCGGTCGGCAAAAGCCCCCTCTATCGGCTGCGCACTCAAGCGAACTCAATGTCTACCGGGGTGACCGCGGGCTGGTTGGCTGCAATCAGGTAGTCGGTCAGCTCAATCAATTTAAGCTCGACCTGACTCAGCGCCGCCTCCTGTTGGTCGATGTCCTGGATGCGGTCTTCCAAACCGCCGGCAGCCTGCTGGATGCGGTCAATGGCTTCAATGCGCCGGCTGAAGTTGCGACGGCGTTCGCGCAGTTGGGCATCCAGTTGGGCCGCCGCCGATTTGCTCCACAGCTCCACATCGCCGAGCGCCATTTCATGGATGCTGCGCAGGCGCTGCGACAGCGCGCGCACCAGACGGTCCGCAAACTCGGGTTGCGCCAGCTTGAACGCATTGGCAATGCCCAGGTATTGAATATGGCTGCGCTCCACCATGTCCAGATCGGTCACATACTGCGCCATCTGCGGCTCTGAAGGCGCCTGCAACGAGAAGCCATATTCGCCGTTGAGCTGCCGGAATGTAGCCCCCAGCATGGACTGAATTTCGCCACACAGGTTTTGCACATTTTGGAGGTTGGCGCGCAGTCGGTCAAAGGTATCGCCATAGGCCCGCTTGACACCGAGCTTGAGGCCTTTTTCCAGCAATCGGCCGCTCAGCTGGGACATTTCCTTCTTCAGCGCCGTGGACCCCAGAATGCCAAATACTTCGCGTAACAACTTCAGGTGAACAGAGCGCACCGCATGAATTTTTGCGCCACCCAGATCAAACTCGGCCTGCTCCTGCGAGATGCGCGAACGCATATGCTTGATGACGACCGCATTTTTGCCCTGCAACCCTTTGAGCTCCATCATTTGCTCGGTCAGGTCGCGTTTGCGGATGTTGATGACACGTGCAGTCTCGGCCCGCAAATCGGTGATCCCTGTCGCCATCGCGCTGGCAAGAATGCGCTGGCGCTTGCCCATCATGCCGCGGCCCAGCGCATCTTCGAGCAGAGGCAGGCAACTGCGTTGTAGCAATGCCTCGTCGTCCGTAACCTTTGCAACGAGCCCCTTTTGGGCTGACACGGCGATAACCCTGTCACGCGGAATACCCAAAATGTCGGCGGTGCTGATCTTCTGCCGGTCAATTTGCGCTTCAATTTGTGCAGGGGTGCTCAGATCGTCCCACAACGTGTCAATCTTGTTCAATACGACCAGACGGGTTTCTGCGGTGTCGGTCTCGGTCGTCAGGTGCTCTCGCCAAATGGCAAGGTCGGACTTGGTGACGCCCGTATCAGCACCCAGGATGAACACGACAGCATGCGCCTGCGGGATCAAACTGACGGTCAATTCCGGCTCGGCACCAATGGCGTTCAAACCAGGGGTGTCCAGAATGACCAACCCCTGCTTGAGCAAGGGGTGTGCGATATTGATCAGCGCATGGCGCCACTTGGGCACTTCCACCAGGCCTTGTGCATCGACCATGGGGTTGTCTTCCGGTGCCTGGTTGTGCCAAAAGCCCAAAGCCCTGGCTTCATCCTGGGTGACCTTGCGGGTTTCCGCCACCTTTTCCAGTGCCGACGCCAGCTGTTGCGGGTTGTTCACATCCAGGTCAATGCGCGTCCACTTCTCGGGCACCATGCGCCATTCCATAAGGGCCTGCGGTTGCAGGCGACTCTCGATGGGCAGCAGGCGCAGGCACGCGGGAACTTCGGGGTCGTAACCCATTTCCGTGGGGCACATGGTGGTTCGACCGGCGCTGGCAGGCATGATGCGACGACCATAGCCGGCAAAAAAAACGGCATTGATCATTTCCGACTTGCCACGCGAAAATTCGGCAACAAAGGCCACCATCACCTTGTCGGACCGCACCTGGGTGCCAAGCCGGCGCAAACGCTCCTCAACGGCGGCGTCCAGCAGCTCGTTGTCCTTCATCCACTCGGAAAGCAATTTCAGCCTTAGCGCAAATTCGCGCCGCCATGCGCCGAGCTGGTCAAATTGGTCGTTAAATGAAGTAGTCAAAAGGGCCCCCGTCTAGCCGTCCAATATAGCACCGCACCCACCGATTGGATTCAGGGTTTTTGACAGGCAGGGCAGAAAAAAGTCGAACGCTGTCCCTGTCGGATCATGCGGATGGACGTGCCGCAGACTTTGCACGGCTGGCCTGTGCGCCCATAGACCATGGCCTCCATCTGGAAATGCCCTTCTTCACCGTGCGCATTCGAGAAGTCGCGCAATGTGCTGCCGCCTCTTTCAACCGCCCGCGCCAAAACATCGCGAATCGCCCCCCGCAGGCGTTCGCCTCGCGGACGGCTCAGCTTGGATGCGGCAGTGGTCGGGCGAATGCCGGACCAAAATAGCGCCTCGGAAGCATAGATATTGCCCACCCCCACCACCAGATCACCGGCCAGCAATACCTGCTTGATGGGCGCCCTGCGACGCGCCAGCCCAGCGCGAAATAGCAGCGGATCAAAGCCCGCACCCAGCGGCTCCATACCCAGATTGCCGAGCAGCTTTTGGGCCACCGGGTCTGCCTCGCCCTGCGCAAAGACCACCGCACCAAAACGACGCGGGTCATTCAAACGCAGCACGCCTTGCGAGGTGATCAGGTCAAAGTGATCGTGCTTGCCGACCTGGCGCGGTTGCAGGACAAAGGACAGACTGCCCGACATGCCCAGATGAACGAGCAAAAGCCCGTGATCCAGATCCAACAACAGATACTTTCCGCGCCGCCGCACGGCAATAACGTGCCGACCCACCAAGCGCATGGGGTCTGCCCCCAGGGGCCAGCGCAACGGCTTGCCAACGCGGGCCTCCAAAATCCGCGCACCGGCGATTCGGTCGGCAAAGCTCAATCGGGTTACTTCAACTTCGGGGAGTTCGGGCATGGCAGAGGGTCTCTTCGTGTTGGATTATTATGGTCCGATGTCACGACCCAACCGACTCATCACCCTGGCCCTGGTTGCGGCCTGCGCCTGCGGCTGCGCATTTAGCGCTTCGCCGGCAGTCGAAAGCCCCGAAAGATCATCCCTGAATAGTGAATTGTTCTACCAATTGCTGGTGAGCGAGATGTCGGCACAGTCGGGCGACCACGGCTCGGCCTACGCGCTGATGCTGAATGCTGCCCGAAAGGCCAATTCGTCGATTTTGTACGAGCGCGCTGTGGAAATTGCCCTGCGTGCGCGTAGCGGAGAGGCCGCACTCGATGCTGCGCAAAGTTGGGCGCGCGCCTTTCCGTCGTCGGTCGCGGCCAATCGTTTTCAACTCCAGATCCTGCTCGGACTGAATAAAGTTGCAGAGACGCAAGAACCCATCAAGCGCCAACTCGCCGGTCTGGCACCGGCCGAACGCGCTGCCGCAATCAGTCTGCTACCGCGCTATTTCTCCCGGACAACCGACAAAAAGCTGGCTGCCAGCGCGGTGGAAAAAGCCCTTGCGTCCGAACTGCCTAACCGCGTAACTGGCCCCAGCGCCTGGGCCACCATTGGTGCCCTGCGTTTGCAGGCCGAGGATGCGGACGGTGCTCTGGACGCTGCCCAGCGCGGCGCGGCGCTGGACCCCATTTCAGAAGAACCGGTATTGCTGGCGACCGCACTGATGGGACCAAAGAGCCCCGCAGCCGAGGCCATGGTGCGTAAGTACCTGGCGGGCAAGCCGACAACCGAGGTGCGCATGGCATATGCACGCAGCCTGATCAATGCACAGCGTTACGCCGAAGCCTACGCACAAACACAGACCCTGACAGCGGAAAGGCCGGATTTTCCCGACGCATGGTTGATGCGCGGCTCACTTGAACTGCAGGACGCCAATCTGGCGATGGCCGAATCGTCACTCAAGACTTACATAGCACTCAGCCCGCCGCCAGATGAAGGCGGGGCGGGCTCCGCCATGGGCCGCGGTTTGGTGCAGGCGTATCTATTGCTGGCGCAGGTCGCCGAGCAAGGACAACGACTTGATGATGCCAAGGCCTATCTGCAAAAAATCGACAGCCCCACTGATGCTCTGCGCGTGCAAAGACGCTATGCCGCAATACTGGCCCGGCAGGGCAAGATCGATGAAGCGCGCAGGGTGATTCGCGCCGTTCCAGAGCTTCATGGCACGGACGCATTGGACAAAGTCAATGCCGAGGTGCAGTTGTTGCGTGACAGTCGCCAGTACGCCGCGGCCTATCAGTTGCTACAGGACGCTGCGGTGCGATACCCGGACGACATAGAACTCGTTTACGACCAGGCCATGATCGCGGAAAAGCTTGGAAAGCTCGCTGAAATGGAGCACCTGCTGCGCAAGGTGATGCAAGCCAAACCCGAGTACCACCACGCATACAACGCGCTGGGCTATTCACTGGCTGATCGCAACATCCGCCTCACAGAAGCCCGTGAACTCATCAACAAGGCACTGGCATCCGCGCCGAACGACCCTTTCATCATCGACAGTCTTGCGTGGGTCGAATTTCGATCCGGCAATTCCGCTGAGGCTTTGCGTCTGCTCACGGGCGCCTATCAGGCTCGACCGGATGCCGAGATAGCCGCGCACCTCGGTGAGGTGCTGTGGGCCACCGGCCAGCGAGACAAAGCGGGTACGGTCTGGCAAGAAGGTTTAAGACTGAACCCGAACAACGAGACCTTGCAGGAGACCGTGCGGCGCCTGCGCGCCATTCAGTGAGCGGCTTCTTTGTGTCCGGTGTCAGACTGGCGGTCTTTTTTGCTATATTTTTGGTAGCTGGTTGCGCAACCAGCACGCGGCCTAGCGCCTCATTTGATTCAAAATCATCGCACTGGCAAGGGCGCTTGATGCTGAAAGTCCAATCAGAGCCCACTCAGGTCTTTTCGGCTGATTTCGACATTCAGGGTGACGCCAAGGCGGGTCGCCTCTCGTTCTTTACGCCGCTCGGCAATACGGCGGCCCGTCTTGAATGGAGCGACCACGGTGCGCAACTGCAAACGACTGGTGAACCGCAACAGTTTGAGTCCATTGCCGATTTAACCCGCCACACCACCGGTACGGTTTTGCCGATCGAAAGCCTTTTTGAATGGCTCAGGGGCAAGGATCCCGCCACGCCCGGCTGGCAGGTGGACTTGGGGGACCTGGCAAACGGTCGACTCAGTGCGTGGCGGATCGCGCCCGAGGTACCTGCAGAACTCAAAATCATTCTGGACCGCTAGGTCGACCCGATAATTGCACCATGCAGTCGCTCTACGACATTTCCGCTCCCGCCAAACTCAATCTGTTCCTGCACATCAACGGCCGCCGTGCGGATGGCTACCACCTGCTGCAATCGGTCTTTATGCTGATCGACTGGTGCGACACGCTGCACTTCGAGGTGCGCACCGATGGTCAGATCAGCCGTGAGGACCTGACATGGAGCCTGCCACAGGACGACCTGGTCGTGCGCGCCGCGAAAGCCTTGCAACGCGCAGGCCAATGCCCCTTGGGCGCGCATATCAGCATCGAAAAATCAATCCCGTCAGAAGCCGGCATGGGCGGGGGTTCATCCGACGCCGCGTCAACGC
>JAIPDC010000116.1 GCA_021737865.1 Rhodoferax sp. | reverse complement strand
CCACGATGCGTGTGTCGGCCAGTTGGTTGGCGGCCAGATCGCGTGCGCTCGAGGTCTTTCTGCGCCTTGTCGGCATTCGCCAGTACCTGCTCCACGGTGGAGCGGGCGGCTGCCGCTGTGGCCCGGGCGGCGGACACCTGGGCACCTGCCTGTCCGGTGCGCTGGGCACTTCCTGCGCCGGCAACTGCCAATGCCAGATCGGCCTCGGCCTGGGCCAGTCGGGCCCGGTAGTCGCGGTCGTCAATGCGGGCCAACAGGTCGCCAGCCTTCACGGCTTGGTGCTCCTTGACTGCCACTTCAAGCACAAATCCGCCCACGCGAGGCAACACCGGTACGATGTGGGAATCCACCTGGGCGTTGTCAGTTGTCACGTGCGATTGCCCCCAGTACCACTTCCAGCCCATCCAGCCGCCAATGGCCAGCAGGGTGATCAGCATGATCAGTCGGGCCCGGTTGGGCTTGCTGGCGGTGGCCGAAACGGACGAAGTGGCGGTGCTGGTGTCGCTCATGGAGGGGCTTTGTACGCAAGGTTGGGGCGGATTGATCTGCTGACCAAGTGGTCATTATTGCAGATTCTCCAGCAATGAGGACCTCCGAAGATGTCCAAGCGGTGCCACGTTGCCCACATAAACGCTATCATATAGATAGCTACATACGCAGGTATTACGGGGTCTTGAGCACTATTTTGCTTGCAAAGTTGCCACCTCAACCGCGCAGTCGTAGAAGGTGGGGCCCGCGCCCATGTCGGTCAGCTTTTGACTGGTGAGTTCGTTGACATTGGTGCCAGCCAGCCCCAGCTTGCGCCACCAAACGCCCAGGCCATTGACCACCCCTGGGCGCGCGCGCTTGGAGATTACCGCCTTGCAGACGTACGCTCCGCGCAGGTTGAACACGCGCACCACATCGCCGGACTCAATGGCACGGGCGAGGGCGTCATCCGCATGCATTTCGACGATAGGCTCGCCCTCAAGGTCGCGCAGGCTCTTGACGTTCACAAAGGTCGAATTCAAAAAGTTGCGCGCCGGAGGCGAAATCATGGCCAGTGGAAACGCTGGTGAGGCGCCGGCCACCTCGTGGTTGGGTACATGGTCGGGCAGCCCGTCCAACCCTTGTGCCTGCAAGCGTGCGCTGAAGAATTCACAGCGTCCCGATGGAGTGGGAAAGCCGCCTTGGGCAAACGGCGCATCGGGAATAGCCAAAGTGGCAAAGCCCTGGCGCAGCAGCAGATCAAAATCCACCGCCTTGCCATAGGCTGCGCGGCACAGGCTTTCATCGGTCTCGGTAAAGCACGGGTCGAGAAAACCAGCATCGTCGTGGCCCATGCAGGCCGCCAGCTCCCGAAATATCTGTGTGTTGGTCTTGGCCTCGCCCACGGGCGCTATGGCCGGGCGGTTGAGCAGCACATCGGTGTGGCCGTAGCTCAGGTGCACGTCCCAGTGCTCTAGCTGCGTGGTGGCGGGCAGGATGTAGTCGGCGTAGTCGGCGGTGTCGGTGTGAAAGTGTTCCAGCACCACGGTGAACAGGTTCTCCCGTGCAAAGCCTGCAACCACCTTGCCGGAGTCGGGCGCCACGGCCACCGGGTTGCTGTTATAGACCACCAGTGCTTCGATGGCCGGCCCGAATTCTGCGGATGCGGCGCGTAGCAGGTCGTCGCCAATGGTCACCATGTTGATGGTGCGCGGTGCGCGCCCGGCCAACAAATCCGGGCGCTGCAGCGCCTGCTTGTTCACCGGAAACTGGCTGGAGCTCGACAGCAGCACGCCCCCGGCGCGGTGACGCCAGGCACCAATCAGCGCGGGCAGGCAGGCAATGGCGCGCACGGCATTGCCGCCACCCTTGACCCGCTGCAAGCCATAGTTCATGCGGATGGCGGCCGGTTCGCCACGTTGCATGCAACCGCCATAGTCCCGCGCCAGGGAGGTGATTTGCGCAACGGGAATGCCACATACCTGCGCTGCCCGTTCGGGTGGCCATTGCAAGGCGCGTTCGCGCAGCGCTTCCCAACCCAGCGTGTGCTGGGCGATGTACTCGTGGTCCAGCCAGTCGTTGGAAATCAACTCGTGCATGAGTGCCAGGGCCAGTGCGGCGTCGGTGCCGGGCAGCAGGGCGATGTGTTCGTGGCACTTTTCGGCGGTCTCGCTCCTGCGCGGGTCAACGCAAATCAGCTTGGCGCCGTTGCGCTTGGCCGCTTGCGCGTAGCGCCAGAAGTGCAGGTTGCTGGCAATCGAATTGCTGCCCCAGATGATGATCAGTTTGGACTCGGCAAAAAACTCCACTCGCATCCCCACCTTGCCGCCCAGGGTCTGGACCAGGCCCTCGCCGCCGGCTGCCGCACAGATGGTACGGTTCAATAACGAGGCGCCCAACTGGTGAAAGAAGCGTGCGGCAATGCTCTCGCTCTGCACCAGCCCCATGGTGCCGGCATAGCTGTAGGGCAGGATGGCCTGCGCTGCATGCGGCCCGCGCGTGGCGATGGCCTTCAGGCGGCCAGCGATATCGGTCAGCGCCACCTCCCAGCTAACCGGCTCAAACTGCCCGGACCCTTTGGGCCCACTGCGTTTGAGCGGATGCAGGATGCGCTCGGGGTGGTAAGTGCGCTCGGTGTACCGCGAGACCTTGGTGCACAAAACGCCGTCGGTATGGGGGTGCGCCGGGTTCCCGTGGACCTTGGCAGCCACGCCGTTTTGCACGGTGGTGACCAGGGAACAAGTGTCGGGGCAGTCATGGGGGCAGGCACCGATGACATCAGTGGCCTTTGATACGGGGATGGGTAAATCGGAAACATGCATGGTTGGCATGTTAAGGCCAGCGGCGTAATAATGATCCTTTTTACCCCAAGCATTTGGCTACCACCCCTATGAAGCTCATCGACGAACTGCTTACTGCTAGCCCGGCCATTGCGGCCATTCGGCGCGACCTGCACGCACACCCGGAACTGTGTTTTGAAGAAAAGCGCACGGCCGATGTTGTCGCAGCCCAGTTGACGCAGTGGGGCATACCCGTGCACCGTGGAATGGGCACCACGGGCGTGGTGGGCATTGTGAAGGCCGGCACGTCCGAGCGCGCCATCGCCCTGCGGGCCGACATGGATGCATTGCCGATGCAGGAGTTCAATACCTTCGCCCATGCCAGCCAGCACGCCGGCAAGATGCACGCCTGCGGCCACGATGGCCACACCGCCATGCTGCTGGCTGCCGCGCAGCATTTCGCTACCCAGCGCAACTTTGACGGCACGGTCTACCTGATTTTTCAACCCGCTGAAGAAGGCGGCGGCGGTGCGCGTGAAATGATTAAGGACGGTCTGTTCGAAAAGTTTCCGGTCGATGCCGTATTTGGCATGCACAACTGGCCCGGCTCCGAGGTCGGCCGGTTTTCGGTCAGTGCTGGTCCTGTCATGGCGTCAAGCAATGAGTTCAAAATCACCATTCGGGGCAAGGGCGGCCACGCGGCCTTGCCGCACGTCGCGCTGGACCCGGTGCCAGTGGCGTGCCAGATGGTGCAGGCCTTCCAGACCATCATCAGCCGCAACAAAAAGCCGATTGACGCGGGTGTGATCTCTGTCACCATGATCCATGCCGGTGAGGCCACCAATGTCATCCCCGACAGTTGCGAACTGCAGGGCACGGTGCGCACCTTCTCGATCGAGGTGTTGGACATGATCGAGCAGCGCATGGGCGGCATTGCCAGCCATACGGCCGCCGCATTTGGCATGGAGTGCAGCTTCGAGTTCGTGCGCAACTACCCGCCTACCATTAACTCCGCCAAAGAAGCTGAGTTCGCACGCAAGGTCATGGCCAGCATTGTGGGGGAAGACCGGGTGCAGACCCAGGAACCCACCATGGGTGCCGAGGACTTTGCCTATATGTTGATGGCAAAGCCCGGTTGCTACGCCTTCATCGCCAACGGCGACGGCACGCACCGCGATATGGGCCATGGCGGTGGCCCTTGCATGCTGCACAACCCCAGCTACGACTTCAATGACACACTGATCCCGCTGGGCGCAACCTATTGGGTCCGGCTGGCCGAGGCCTGGCTGGCGCCAGCCGGGGCTTAGTATGATCCAAGTTCGAGTGAAACAGGGGATGCACCGTGACCGAATGGAATGAGTTGAATGTGCGTGAGAAACCGCAGGATTTGCCAGACGCCGTTCGGCGCCAAATCGGGCCCGGCGTGGCGCGATTTGTTTTTGTTCACGACGACATCGAAGTGGATGACCCATCCATGGACGCATCAGGCCGCTATTTTGTCTCGCCGCGCGAGTACGGTTTTTCCATTCGGGGCTTCAAGGGCGGTAAAACGGCTTGGGCCCGCGACTTTCGAAATGGCACGATGTTGGTCGCTAACCCGGAAGGCCAGTCCCATGTCTTGTCGCCAAAACTTCGGGCACGCATTTTGTTCATGGACAACGACGGGACCGTGCTGCAAGACACTGGCCAGGCCGACCGGCTGCCAATGCGCGTACCGGAACTGGCCACGGTGCGGCTGACCATAAACGCCACCTTTGATTTGCATGGTGAAAGCCCTGAGGTCGCTAGAACCTTGTTGATGCGGATGGTAGACCGTGCCGTTCTGAGCGGCCCCCGTCCGGGGGAATCGGAGGCCGTTGTTGTGGATCACATGTTCGAATCCAGCGCAATGGTTGACAGCGGCAGAGAGCGTGCCAGCGCGAGCGTCACCGACTTTTCACAGTTGCTCGACATTTGAGAAGCTCATGTTTGTTGCATCGGGGGTACTTTCAGGCTCATACATCATCGGACAAGGCTCCGATTTGCACGAGGCGCGTCGAATGTGGTAACGTACCTACATTCACTGCCAAACGAGGCACCGCCATGACCATCACCACCCTTTCAAGCCGCCAGTTCAACCAGGATGCGAGTCGGGCCAAGAAGGCCGCTCTCGCTGGCCCGGTGTTTATTACGGATCGGGGCCGCCCGGCCCACGTGTTGCTGACGTTTGATGAATACAAAAAGATCACCGGCGGCCATACCAAAATCGCTGATTTATTGGCATTACCCGGCGTTGAAGGTCTTGAACTTGATCTGATGCCACGGCGTGATCTGGCCCAAGCAGCAGATTTCTCTTGATGTTTCTGCTTGATACCAACGTAGTGTCCGAATTGCGGAAAGTTCGTGCGGGCAAGGCGGATCAGCAGGTTGCCGTTTGGGCTGATGGCGTCGAGGCATCCGATTTGTATGTGTCAGTGATCACGATTCAGGAATTGGAGATCGGCGTGCTTCTGGCTGAACGTCGCGACCCCGTGAAAGGGGCGAGTTTGCGCGTTTGGCTTAACGACCATGTGTTGCCGGCTTTTGCTGACCGCATCCTGGCGGTCGATATGGCAGTGGCACAGCGCAGTGCGCGATTGCATGTGCCAGACCCGCACCCGGTTCGTGACGGGCTGATCGCCGCCACAGCGCTGGTGCACGGCATGACGGTGGTCACCCGCAACGTGGCCGATTTTGAGTCAACCGGGGTGCAGATTCTGAACCCCTGGGCAACGCGTACAACGACAGGATGAGACCAACGACAGACTCACATTTCTTCAGCCCAATAAGGCCGGAAAACGCACTGCTGCGAGTTGCAGCAAGCCGTCAAAAATCAGGTTATCCACCAGGTCAAATGGCACCGACATACTGGGTGCCATCTTCCATGCCGCGCCACCTGTCATGACGCACATGGGGTCGGATCGACAGTGCGCACGCACATGTTGCACCATGCGCTCCACTGCGCCGGCGATCGCGTAAGTGCCGCCACTGGTCAGTGCGTCGCTGGTGTTGGTAGGGAACTGGCGCACCTCGCCGGTTGGGACATGCAAGCCGGCTGTGCCGGACTCCAGTGCACGCAGCATGATGCCGTGGCCGGGCAAAATCAGTCCGCCCAAAAACTTGCCGCTGGCGTCCAGCGCCTCCACCGTGACCGCGGTGCCGACCATTACGACCACCATGGGACGCGGCACGCCTTGTGCCAGCATGCGGTGGTAGGCGCCAATCATGGCGACCCAGCGGTCAGCGCCTAGCCGGGTCGGGTAGTCGTAGCCGTTGCGCAAGCCCGCTTCGGCTTCACTGGCTACCACCCATTGTGGCGACACATCCCACAGCTCCATTTGCTCCTGCAGGCGCCGCTTGACGGCGTCGGCTGCGACGGCACAGCCCAAAATATGGGCCGGTGCGATCAGTCCACGCCAGGCACCGTCGGATAACTTTTCAATGTTCTCCAGGAACTCGGCGCCCTGGGCCAGCAGCGGGGCATCAGGCCTGGCAGACGCGTACTGCGCCCACTTCAGACGCGTGTTGCCGATATCCAGTGCAAGAAAAGTCATGCGGCATTATCCCTGCCGCCAGGGCAGGCCCTGCAGGCGCCAGCCGCCTTTTTTGCCTCGGTGCGCGTGAGTATCCGGGTCGCCCTCGAAGCCCTCCAGAATGTTGTAGGCCTCCAGTCCCAGCTCGGTTGCGCGTTTGGCAGCCGCAATCGAGCGCACGCCGCTGCGGCATAGCAGCACCAGCTTCTTCCCCTTTGGCCCCGCTTCCTGGATCTCCTCGTCGAAAGCCGGATTCATAGCCATGCCGGGCCATTGCTTCCAGGCGAGAGCGACAGCGCCGGGGACAAAGCCCACCCATTCGCGTTCGGCATCGGTTCGCACGTCGACCAAAACAGCCTCGTCCGCCTGCCACCACTCAAACGCCAGCGCCGGGCTGACATCACCGGCATAACCTTGGGCGGTACGCACGGTGTGGACGTCCAGGCCATCGGCGTCGTGGCGCAGGCCTGACGCCAGGTTGGCCGGGACTGCTTCGTCAATGCGCTTGGGTCTTGGCAGGTTGAGCGTCGCCATGATGGTCTGGAACTCGGCCAGCGACTTGCCAGCCACGCGGGCATTGCCCGAGCGCTCGACCCCGATGGTGGAGTGGGTACGCCCCTGGTAGTCGTGACCGGGCCAGACCTTGGTGGCATCCGGCAGCTTGAACAGCACCTGGGTCAGTGAGTGGTACATCGCTTGGGCGCTGCCCGACTGGAAATCGGTGCGGCCGCAGCCGTTGATGAGCAGCGCATCGCCGGTAAAGACATGGTCGCGCCAGAGAAAACTCATGCTGCCCGCGGTGTGGCCCGGAGTGTGCAGCGCCTTGATGGATTCGTTGCCAAAACGCAGCACATCGCCGTCGACCAACTGCATGGCTGCCGTCGCAATGTCGCAGGCCTGTGGCGCCGCTGTCTGCGCACCCGTGTGCTCTGCCAGCAGTCCGGCGCTGGTAATGTGGTCGGCGTGTGCGTGGGTCTCAATCGTCCATAGCAGTTTGAGCCCGTACTGGCGCAAAGTGGCCAGATCGCGTTCGACCTGCTCGTCCACCGGGTCGATGATCACTGCATCGCGGGTGCTCTCATCGAAAATGATGTAGGTGTAGGTGCTTGATGCGGGGTCAAAAAGCTGTATCGGTTGCATGGTGTTCTTTCTCGGGCCGGATAAAACAGTGCATATGCACTGTTGGCGCACACTGTAATGGATTTGAGGGCTTCTGCGCTGGTTTACGATGGCACTTGCGTAAGCCCCGGTTGGGGTAAATCGTTTACAGTTGACGTTTACGTAAACGTCAACCATGCCAACCATAGGCTTGGTGATTTAGGAGCGCTCCATGACCGACTTGTCCGCTGAATTCAAAGCCCTGGCCAACTACCGCCCCACCAACAAGGTGCGTTTCGTCACGGCGGCCAGCCTGTTTGACGGGCACGACGCTGCCATCAACATCATGCGTCGCATTTTGCAAAGCATGGGGGCTGAAGTGATCCACCTGGGTCACAACCGCAGTGTGGACGAGGTCGTAACGGCGGCCTTGCAGGAAGACGCGCAGGGCATTGCCATCAGCTCCTACCAGGGTGGGCATGTCGAATACTTCAAGTACATGGTGGACTTGCTCAAGACCCGTGGCGGCGCCCACATCCAGGTGTTTGGCGGCGGCGGCGGCGTGATTGTGCCCAGCGAGATTGCCGAATTGCAGGGCTATGGTGTAACCCGCATTTACAGCCCTGAGGATGGCCAGCGCATGGGCCTGGCCGGCATGATCGGCGAGATGGTGATGCGCTGCGACCAGGACCTGACTGGCTTTGCCCCCGCCACGCTGGACGCCATTGGTGGCCACACCACACAGTCCTGGCGCGCTCTGGCCCAGCTCATTACCGGGCTCGAGTCTTTGGGGGAAAAACACCCGCTAAGCCCCGCCATTCGTGCCCAGGCCGCTACAAAAAAGATACCGGTCCTGGGCATTACGGGCACCGGCGGCGCTGGCAAGTCGTCGCTGACCGACGAGTTGATTCGCCGCCTGCGGCTCGATTTGGGCGACGCATTGCGCGTGGCGCTCATTAGCATTGACCCGTCGCGCCGCAAGAGTGGTGGTGCATTGTTAGGTGACCGCATCCGCATGAATGCCATCGGCCCCTGGCAAAACGGCGAGCGCGTCTTCATGCGCAGTCTGGCCACGCGCGACTTTGGCAGTGAGATCAGCCAGGCCCTGCCCGACGTGATCGCTGCCTGCAAAGTGGCCGGCTTTGATGCCATCGTGGTGGAGACCTCCGGCATCGGCCAGGGCGATGCTGCCATTGTGCCGCTGGTGGATATTCCCATGTACGTGATGACGCCCGAGTTTGGCGCCGCCAGCCAGCTGGAAAAGATCGACATGCTGGACTTTGCCGAGTTTGTGGCGATCAACAAGTTTGACCGCAAGGGCGCCAGCGATGCGCTGCGCGACGTGTCCAAGCAGGTACAGCGCAACAAGGAGGCCTGGACTGTGCCGCCCGACCAGATGCCGGTGTTTGGCACCATGGCGGCACGCTTCAATGACGACGGTGTGACTGCGCTGTACCAGGCCCTGCTGCCGCGGCTGCAGGAGCTGGGTTTGCCAGTGACCGGGGGCGGCGTGCTGCCCAGGGTCAGCGTACGCAACAGCAGCAACCAGACGCCTGTGGTGCCCGCTGCCCGCACACGCTACCTGGCCGAGATTACCGACACCGTGCGCGGCTACAAACAGCAGGCCCGCGCCCAGGCCCGCTTGGCGCGCGAAATTCAGCAGCTGAGCGAAACCGCTCGTATGCTGCTCGATGACGATGCCACGCGCGATGGTGCCAAGAACACCGTGCTGCGCCTGGCATCCGAGCGCACCGAGCGTCAGGACCCGTCAGCCCGCAAACTGGTGGCCCAGTGGCCCGAAATGCAAAAGGCCTATGCCGGTGACGAATACGTCGTCAAGATCCGCGACAAGGAACTGCGCACGGCCTTGACCACCAAATCGCTGAGCGGTACCACCATCCGCAAGGTGGCGCTGCCCGCCTACGAGGACCATGGTGAAATATTGAAATGGCTGATGCTGGACAACGTGCCCGGCAGCTACCCCTACACCGCCGGTACCTTTGCCTTCAAGCGCGAGGGTGAAGACCCCACCCGCATGTTCGCGGGCGAGGGTGATGCCTTTCGCACCAACCGCCGCTTCAAATTACTCTCCAGCGGCATGGCGGCCAAACGCCTGTCCACCGCGTTCGACTCGGTCACGCTGTATGGCAACGACCCCGATCCACGCCCGGACATCTATGGCAAGGTTGGCAACAGTGGCGTCAGCATTGCCACGCTGGACGATCTGAAAGTTCTGTACGGCGGGTTCGATCTGTGCAACCCCGCCACCAGCGTGTCCATGACCATCAACGGGCCTGCACCGTCGATTCTGGCGATGTTCATGAACGCCGCCATTGACCAGAATCTGGCGAAATTCCAGGCCGACAACGGCCGCCAGCCCACCGACACGGAAAGCCTAAAAATCCGCGAATGGGTTCTGGCCAACGTGCGTGGCACGGTGCAGGCAGACATCCTGAAAGAAGACCAGGGTCAGAACACCTGCATCTTCTCCACTGAATTCAGCCTGAAAGTGATGGGCGATATTGCCGAGTATTTTGTGCACCACAACGTGCGCAATTTCTACAGCGTGTCCATCAGCGGCTACCACATTGCCGAAGCCGGTGCCAACCCCATCAGCCAGTTGGCGTTCACGCTGAGCAACGGCTTCACGCTGGTCGAAGCCTACTTGGCGCGTGGCATGCACATTGACGACTTTGCGCCCAACCTGAGCTTCTTCTTCTCCAATGGCATGGACCCCGAGTACACGGTCATGGGCCGCGTGGCGCGGCGTATCTGGGCTGTGGCGATGAAAGAGAAATACGGTGCCAACGAGCGCAGCCAGAAGTTGAAGTACCACATCCAGACCAGCGGGCGCAGCCTGCACGCGCAGGAGATTCAGTTCAACGACATCCGTACCACGCTGCAGGCTTTGATTGCCATTTACGACAACTGCAACAGCCTGCACACCAATGCGTTTGACGAAGCCATCACCACGCCCACCGAAGATTCGGTGCGCCGTGCCATGGCCATCCAGCTCATCATCAACCGCGAGTGGGGCCTGGCCAAGAATGAGAACCCGAATCAGGGCGCCTTCATCATCGAAGAACTGACCGAACTGGTCGAAGAAGCCGTGCTGTCCGAGTTCACCGCAATAGCCGACCGTGGCGGTGTGCTGGGTGCGATGGAGACCGGCTACCAGCGCGGCAAGATCCAGGACGAGAGCATGACCTACGAGATGCTCAAACACACCGGCGAGTTGCCCATCATCGGCGTCAACACCTTCCGCAACCCGCATGGCGACCCGGTGAACGACAAGCTGGAGTTGGCGCGCAGTACCGACGAAGAAAAGCAGAGCCAACTCAAACGGCTCGCAGACTTCCACGCTACGCACGCCGCCGAATCACCCGCCGCCCTCAAGCGCCTGCAGCAGGCCGTCATCGACAACAAGAATGTCTTTGAAGTGCTGATGGACGCCGTGCGAGTTTGCTCGCTGGGGCAAATCACCAACTCCTTGTTTGAAGTGGGTGGCCAGTACCGGCGCAGTATGTGAATGATGGCGCGGCTGACGGGTGCTGAACTGCGCCTTATGCATGTGGTCGATCAACTGACCTATGTCACCGGTTATGAGTCCTACGGATTAGACGGTGGCGACCGCGAACTTGTGCGGTATGCTCCGTACCGCATGCAAACCCCATGGTGATCCCGTGGAGTTTGCGGTAATGTCCGACTGAGCTTGGCTACCCGCCAAACGGCCAGTCCTTCTTGAAACCTGCTGCAGGACACAACCCTGCAAGGAGT
>JAIPDC010000115.1 GCA_021737865.1 Rhodoferax sp. | reverse complement strand
GGCTTGATGGCGCAGCAGGCAGAAGAATACGGCTCGCACGATAAGACTTTTGAGATCACTGAAGACGGCGTCGCCAATATCACCGACCTTGCAACCGGCGAAGTGCTGCTGAGTCAGAATGTGGAAGAAGGTGACATCTGGCGCATGTGCCAGGTTAAGGACGCCGCTATCCGCGACTGGGTCAAGTTGGCTGTTACACGCGCCCGCAACTCCGGGATGCCGGTCGTTTTTTGGTTGGATGCCTACCGCCCCCATGAAGCGCAACTGATCACCAAGGTCAAGATGTACCTGCATGAGCACAACACTGCCGGCCTGGACATCCAGATCATGAGCCAGGTGCGCGCGATGCGCTACTCTCTGGAGCGCGTGGTGCGCGGCCTCGACACCATCAGCGCGACCGGTAACATCCTGCGCGATTACCTGACTGATCTGTTTCCCATCATGGAACTTGGCACCAGCGCCAAGATGCTGTCCATTGTTCCGTTGATGGCCGGTGGCGGCATGTACGAAACCGGTGCCGGCGGTTCGGCTCCCAAGCACGTTCAGCAGTTGGTGGAGGAAAACCACTTGCGCTGGGATTCACTCGGTGAGTTCTTGGCGCTGGCCGTGTCACTGGAGGACCTGGGAATCAAAACCGGCAATGAAAAAGCCAAAGTCCTGTCGCAGACGCTGGACGCGGCTACGGGGAAATTGTTGGACAACAACAAGAATCCGTCACCCAAGACTGGCCAGTTGGACAATCGTGGCAGCCAGTTCTATCTGGCGATGTACTGGGCCCAGGAGCTTGCAGCGCAGACTGCGGACAAGGCGTTGCAAGCCCATTTCGCGCCGTTGGCCAAAGCGTTGGCCGACAACGAGCAGAAGATCACCGAAGAGTTGAAAGCCGTTCAAGGTAAGCCCGCCGACATTGGTGGCTACTACATGGCCGATGTCCAAAAAATGACGGCAATCATGCGTCCCAGTGCAACGTTTAACGCTGTACTTCAGGGCGCTAAGGCCTGACAACTGCGCAGGCCTGAAGCCACTTTTGATTCACGTCACCGGCAAGCCCTGCGCTTGCCCGTGACGGGGTGAGTGTGTCATGCCCACGCTTGTCGGGCGATGTCCAGCGAGCGCAATCGCAGTTCGGGCTCAAATACATCACAGACCAGGATGAACTCGTCTGCATCGGTCATAACCTGCAGTTTTGCAAAGGAAGCTTTCACTGTCTCAGGGCTGCCGATGACTGCCATGCCTAAAAATTCAGCAACTGCGGCGCGCTCACCCTCGTTCAGTTGCGAGGCAAAATTCTCCATTGGAGCCTGCAACTTCTTGCGCTGGCCAGTCAGAATACCCAGCACGCGCTGGTATATGCTGCTGGCAAGAAACTGGGCCTCGTCATCAGTAGGTGCGCCTACCAGTGGCACTCCGATGGCCAGGTAAGGCTCTGCAAGCGTTGCCGACGGGCGAAAGTTGTTTCTATAAATCTCGATGGCCTGCATCATCATTTGCGGGGCGAAGTGCGATGCAAACGCATAGGGCAGACCCCGCTCGGCAGCCAGCCGGGCAGAAAACAGGCTCGACCCCAACAACCAGATCGGCACATGGGTACCCGCGCCGGGGTTAGCCACCAGTCGCTGCCCCGGGCGTGCATCCCCCAATAAGTCCTGAAGCTCCGCCACCTCTCGTGGGAAGTCCTGCTCTGTCTCAACCTGGTTGCGGCGTAGCGCCCGCATGGTGTAGGCGTCCGTGCCGGGCGCGCGTCCGAGTCCCAGATCGATCCGGTTCGGATACAGCTCTGCCAACGTCCCAAAGGCCTCCGCCACGACCAGTGGCGCATGGTTGGGCAGCATGATGCCACCTGATCCGACGCGGATGCGCTGGGTTCCCCCTGCGATATGACCTACCAGCACGGCCGTTGCCGAACTGGCAATGCTCGGCATATTGTGGTGCTCCGCAAGCCAATAGCGGGTGAATCCGAGCTGCTCGGCATGTTGTGCGGTGCGCAGGGCCAACGCCAGCGCCTGCGCCACCGTGCCGCCCTCGCGAACGGCGACTAGGTCAAGCATGGATAGTTGAGTTTTGTTGGGTTTGGGTAGGGCCATCCGCTGATTGTCCTGTAATCTGGAAGGCCTTTGGTAAGTCGACTCCATTACACTTACCTTACGCACCGCTTTGTAAAAACCTTTACCTGGCCTCTTCGCAGGCTTTTATACCCAACATGGCGACCCGCACTTCAAAGAAAAAGCCAAGCGAACTCGACAAACCCGACCATGTCTTCGACAAGGCGGCGGAGATGTTTCGGGTCATGTCGGCCCCGATGCGGCTGAAGATCATCAGTTGCCTGTGTGACGGGGAGCAAAATGTCACCTATTTGCTCGGCAAGATAGCGACGACTCAGCCCAATATGTCTCAGCACCTTAATACGCTGTACAAGGCTGGCGTCTTGGCCAAGCGCCGCGAGGGCGTGCAGATCCACTACCGGATTGCAAACGAGCAAATCGTTAATTTGTGCAAGATTGTTTGTACACAAGTAGAGGCCGAGAGCAAGCCCTAATCCTTATTTGGCGTAGGAAACGGGCCTTCGGGTGACTCACTCCTGGCGTTTCCATTGCTCATTTTCTCTGCTGCTGAACGTCTCCTTGCGCAGGCCTTGCATACACCCCACAGTATTTTGTTATACTCAGGTCAGTATCCAAGGAGTAGCATGAATTACATCGTCCATCGCTTGCGTGACGGCGGCACCCGCACCCGTGTTTTTGTTCTAGGGGCTTGCCTGGTGGCGTTTTCCCCCTTTGCATCTTCTGTGGAAGTGCCCACCGTGGCTGTGCAAGCTAGGCAAATCGGGGCATCGTATTCGTTGGACGGCGTCATTCAGGCCGTCAAGCAAAGCACGGTTGCGGCCCAGGCTTCCGGGCGCATTGCTACGTTGCAGGTCAAGGCCGGTGACAAGGTTCGCGCCGGTCAAATCCTGGCCACCATTGACGACCGTGATGCCAATGCAGCGGCGCAGCGCAGCCAGGCACAAATCAACCAGGCCGATGCTGAGATGGGCAATGCCCGGGCCCAGTTGGAGCGAACCAAAGACCTCCAAAGCAAAGGATTTGTCAGCAAGGCAGCCCTTGATACCGCGCAGGCCCAGTTCAACGTGACCGCGGCCGCCCATGAGCAGGCCCTGGCAGGTGCCAAGCAGACGGCACTGGCACAAGGTTTTACGCGCGTGACCGCCCCATTTGATGGTTGGGTTTTGCAAACGTTTGCCGAGGCCGGTGACCTGGCGCTGCCGGGCAAGCCGTTGCTGACGGTGTACGCCCCCCAGCCCTTGCGGGCGGTGGTTCAGGTTCCGACCTCACGCACACAGCTGGTTCGGGCGGCGACGCAGACGCTCGTTCAGGTCGGGCAGTCGCAAGAGGTTGTCCGCGGCATTGTTCCGGTCTCCAAGTCAGCCGTGCCGTCGGCCGACCCCGTGTCGCAGACAACCGAGTGGCGCTTTGAGCTTGCAGCGCAAGACGCCGTCAACCTGCTACCGGGGCAGCAGGTGCAGGTGCAGTTTTCCAAACCGCAAGGAGACTCTCCGGCAAAGCTGATGTTGCCCCTGCAGGCTATCGTGCGCCGGGGTGAGTTGACTGCGGTTTACGTGGTCACCGGCAACATGTTTGCTTTGCGCGCGGTTCGGGTTGGGGTGAATCAGGGCGGCGACTTAGCGGAAGTGTTGTCCGGATTAGCCGCCGGTGATGTGGTCGCGTTGGACCCTGTGCGGGCCGGGCTTGCCAATGCCACCCCGGCCAAAGCGGGTAAGTGAGCACAACATGTCCGCAAAGCAGAATCTTGGCATTTCGGGTCGCATTGCAGCTGCCTTTCAATCTAATGCACTGACGCCCTTGCTGGCGCTGGTGGCCTTGTTGCTGGGTGCATTCGCGGTGCTGGTCACGCCACGAGAAGAAGAGCCGCAAATCAACGTGACCATGGCCAACGTGATGATTCCCTTTCCGGGAGCCAGCAGCGTTGATGTGCAGAACATGGTCGCCCGACCGGCAGAGCAGGTGCTGGGGCAGATCGCCGGCATCGAGCACACCTACTCGGTCGCTCGACCGGGCGTGGCCGTGCTGACCGTGCAGTTCAAGGTGGGCGTAGCCCATTCGGAGGCGTTGGTTCGCCTGTTTGATGTCTTGAACGCCAACCAGGACTGGCTACCGCACGACCTGGGCACCCTCACGCCAATGATCAAACCCAAGGGCATCGACGATGTGCCCGTCGTGGCGGTCACGCTGTGGGGCAAGGACGCGCAAGCGGCCGTCGACCTTGAGACTGTGGCGCATTCTATTGAAGCTGAAATCAAGTCGGTCAGCGGTGTGCGCGAAGTGCAAACCCTGGGTGGCCCCGGGCGCTCTATTCAGGTCGAATTGAACCCCAGTCGCATGCGAGAGCGCGGTGTGGATGCGCTGACCCTGCAAAAGACACTGGTCGCCGCTAATTTCGGAATGCCCGCGGGCGCTGTGGTGGACAACCGAGGTGATCGCCGCAGTGCCCAATTGCTCAGCGTTGAAGCGGGTGAGTTCCTGCGCAACGTAGAGGATGTGGGCGACCTGGTGGTTGGCATCAGCCAGGGCAAGCCCGTATTTCTGCGCGATGTTGCGCGCATCAGTCACGGGGCGCAGCAAGCCCGACGGTACGTCTGGTTTACGCCAGGTGGTGCGATGGCGGCTGAGCAGTCGCAAACGCCGCCGGCTGAGGCAATCGCTGCAGGCCAAACCTTTCCAGCCGTCACCATACAGGTCACCAAGAAGCCAGGTGAAAATGCGGTCGATGTGTCGCGTGCCGTGCGCAGCCGTTTGAACGACTTGCGCAACACGGTGATTCCCTCCAATATGCAGGCCACGATCACGCGCGATTATGGTGAGACGGCTGCCGAGAAGGCCAACAAGCTGATCCAGAAGCTGGCCTTCGCAACCGGTTCGGTGATTCTGCTGGTGGGCTTTGCCCTGGGCCGCCGCGAAGCCGTGATCGTCGGTGCCGCGGTGATATTGACCCTTACCGCGACGCTCTTTGCGTCGTGGGCTTGGGGCTTTACGCTGAATCGCGTGTCGCTGTTCGCGCTTATTTTTTCCATCGGCATACTGGTGGACGACGCCATTGTGGTGGTGGAAAACATCCACCGCCACCAACAACTGACGCCCGATGTTCCGTTGAAAAAAATCATTCCCCGCGCCGTCGATGAAGTAGGCGGACCGACCATTTTGGCGACATTGACGGTGATTGCTGCATTGCTGCCCATGGCGTTTGTATCGGGTCTGATGGGCCCTTATATGAGCCCCATCCCGATCAACTCCAGCCTGGGCATGGCGATTTCCCTGGCTATTGCCTTCACCGTGACACCGTGGTTGGCTCTGAATCTCATGCGTGAAAACGGTGCCGTTGATGCGCATGGTGCGCACCCTGCGGCCGTGGCAAGCGATGGAAAGATCAAGAAACTCTTCTTCGGTTTGCTGACGCCTTTTTTGAGCAGCGTTCGCCACCGCTGGATGCTTTTTATCGGCATCCTGGTTGCCCTTCTGCTGTCAGTTGGCCTCACGCTTGTTCCTTCCACCATGTTTGGGGTGGTGCTGAAAATGCTGCCGTTTGACAACAAGAGTGAATTCCAGGTCGTGGTTGATATGCCCGCTGGCACGCCACTGGAAGACACCGCGGCAGCATTGCAAGATCTGGGTGCTTTTTTGGCCCAGCAGCCCGAAGTGACCAACCTGCAGGCCTATGCCGGAACCGCCTCGCCCATTACTTTTAACGGACTGGTGCGCCAATATTATTTGCGCGCTGATGCCGAGCAGGGAGATCTGCAGGTCAATCTGGTCGACAAGCACCACCGCAGCGACAAGAGCCACGTGATTGCCCAGCGGCTCCGTCCTGAGCTTGAGAAAATTGCAGCAAAGCATCTTGCACGTATCAAGGTGGTGGAAGTGCCTCCCGGGCCTCCCGTGATGTCGCCCCTGGTAGCAGAGGTCTATGGTCCAGATGAAGCCGGTCGTCAGGCCCTTGCGGCAAAGGTTGCCAAATCGTTTGGTGACACGCCCGACATCGTCGGTGTGGACACCAGCATGCGCGAAGATGCGCCTCGCGCCTTTTTGCGTGTTCGTCGGCAGCGGGCCGAGTCCCTGGGCATACCGGTCTCTGCCATTGCCCAGACCGTGTCCGCTGCTCTGTCCGGGGCTGATGCTGCGTACCTGCACGACGGCCAGTCGAAATATCCGGTGCCCGTGCGTCTTCAGTTGCCGCTGGAAAGCCAGGTTGGGCTGGACGCCATCCTGGCCCTGCCCATCCGCGCGGCCAACGGCCAGCTGGTACCGTTGTCCGAACTGGTCAAGGTTGAGCGGGGCGTCATCGACAAGCCCTTGTTCACCAAAGACCTCAAGGGCGTGAGCTATGTGTATGGAGACATGGCCGGCAAATTGGATTCGCCGCTGTACGGGTTGTTCGCTATTCGTGAAATGCTGGCAGATGCCGCCAAGACCCAGGTGGATACCGTGGGTGAGTACTGGATCCGCCAACCCGCTGACACCTATCGCCAATTCGCCGTCAAATGGGACGGCGAGTCACAAATCACCTATGACACATTCCGTGACATGGGAGCCGCGTACGCTGTGGGATTGGTGCTGATCTACCTGCTGGTCGTGGCGCAATTCAAGAGCTACCTCACGCCCATGGTCATCATGGCACCCATTCCCTTGACCATTATTGGCGTCATGCCGGGCCACGCCCTGATGGGCGCGCAATTTACGGCAACCAGCATGATCGGGATGATTGCTTTGGCCGGCATTATTGTGCGCAACTCCATCCTGCTGGTGGACTTTATTGAACTGCAGGTGAGTCAGGGCATGGCATTCAAAGAGGCCGTTTTGCAGTCTGCATCGGTGCGGGCACAGCCAATTGCCCTGACTGGTTTGGCGGCCATGATCGGCGCCTTCTTCATTCTGGATGACCCCATTTTCAACGGCCTTGCCGTGTCCTTGATTTTTGGAATACTGGTGTCGACCCTGCTCACGCTGGTGGTTATTCCGGTTTTGTATTACGCGCTATACCGGCGCCGTATGGAGTTGCGCCCCGGCGCAACGTCTTCCCTGGCCTCAGAGCCTTAATTTCCCTCAACTTTTTGAAAGCAATACCATGACCGTTCAACGCTATATCGTTGTCATTGCCGGCCTCTTCATCATGATCTCTTTGGCGCTGGGCGTCGAAGGAAGCCCGCTGTTCGTGAGTAAGTGGGCGCTCGCGTTCACCGCGTTTGTCGGGGCCAACTTGTTTCAGTCCGGGTTTACCAATTTTTGCCCGCTGGGCATTATCTTGAAGAAGCTGGGTGTGCCGGAGTCGCAGATTGGCTGTGCCAACTGATTGAGGATATTACGATGACCGAACTCAAAACCAAACAGGCGCAATCAGATATTCTGAATCGTTTGCGCCGTGCAGAAGGGCAGATTCGGGGCATCCAGCGCATGGTGGAGGGAGGAGAAAGCTGCCTCAAAATCGGGCAGCAATTCTCTGCGGTGCGCAGCGCACTCGATAGCACCTATTTGCGTATGACGGTGTGCTTCATGGAGCAGGAACTGGATGCCTGCCTTCGACCGGAAGGCGACAAGCCAGACGTTGCCGATCTTCTGAAGAACATGGAAACGATGCTGGCGCGAATGTCCTAGTCTTTCAGTAACGACAGGTCGCGCACTGCCCCCTTGTCGGCGGACATCACCAGCATGGCATAGGCCTTGAGCGCGGCCGACACCTTGCGCTTGCGCGGCAAGGCGGGCTTCCAGCCCTGAGCGTCCTGCTCGGTACGGCGGCGTGCCATCTCTTCGTCAGAGATCAGTACGTTGATGCTGCGGTTCGGTATGTCAATGCGGATGCGGTCACCATTGCGCACCAGTCCGATGGCTCCGCCAGCCGCTGCTTCCGGTGACACATGTCCCATCGAAAGGCCGGAGGTGCCGCCCGAAAAACGACCGTCGGTCAAAAGTGCGCAGGCTTTGCCTAAACCCTTGGACTTGATATAGGACGTAGGGTAGAGCATCTCCTGCATACCGGGGCCGCCCTTGGGCCCCTCGTAGCGCACGATCACCACGTCGCCAGCCTTGACCTGATCGGTCAGAATGTGTTCAACAGCCTCGTCTTGCGACTCAGTCACATGTGCCGGCCCCTCAAAAACCATCAGTGCATCGTCAACCCCCGCCGTTTTGACCACGCAGCCGTTCAGCGCAATGTTGCCCACCAGCACCGCCAGGCCACCCTCTTGTGAGAACGCATGGTCGCCCGAGCGGATGCAACCCTCGGCGCGGTCCATGTCCAAGCTCGGCCAGCGCGTGGCCTGGCTGAAGGCCACCTGGCTGGGCTTGCCTGCCGGTCCGGCCTGGTAGAACTTGTGCACCTCGGGTGACTGGGTGCGCATGATGTCCCACTGGTCCAGTGCATCCTTCATGGTTTTGGTGTGCACGGTCGGAACATCGGTGTGCAGCTTGCCTGCGCGGTCCAGTTCACCCAGAATGCCCATGATGCCGCCGGCGCGGTGAACGTCTTCAATGTGGTACTTCTGGGTATTGGGCGCCACCTTGCACAACTGCGGCACCACGCGTGACAGGCGATCGATATCTTTCAGGGTGAAATCGATCTCCGCTTCTTGCGCAATCGCCAGGATGTGCAGGATAGTGTTGGTGGAGCCGCCCATGGCTATGTCCAGCGTAATGGCGTTCTCAAACGCCTTGAACCCGATGGAACGGGGCAGCACGGTTGCATCGTCCTGCTCGTAATATCGCTTGCACAGCTCCACAGCGAGGCGCCCAGCGCGCTTGAACAACTGCTCGCGGTCGGCGTGCGTGGCTACCACCGTGCCGTTGCCAGGCAATGACAGCCCCAGGGCTTCGGTCAGGCAGTTCATGGAGTTGGCGGTGAACATGCCGGAGCATGATCCGCAGGTCGGGCAGGCGGAGCGCTCCACCTCGGCAACCTCTTCGTCCGACACCGATGCGTCAGCCGCCATCACCATGGCGTCAATCAGGTCCAGCTTGATCACTCCGAGCTTTGTTTTTCCGGCCTCCATCGGGCCACCGGAAACAAAGACCACGGGTATGTTCAGGCGCATGGCGGCCATCAGCATACCGGGAGTAATTTTGTCGCAGTTCGAGATGCACACCATGGCATCGGCGCAGTGGGCATTGACCATGTACTCCACCGAGTCGGCAATGATGTCGCGACTGGGCAGCGAATACAACATGCCGTCGTGTCCCATGGCGATGCCGTCGTCCACCGCGATGGTGTTGAATTCCTTGGCCACCCCGCCTGCAGCTTCAATTTCGCGCGCCACCAGCTGACCCAAATCCTTCAGATGGACATGGCCGGGAACAAACTGCGTAAAAGAGTTGACCACCGCAATAATGGGCTTTTGAAAGTCTTCATCTTTCATGCCCGTGGCACGCCACAGTGAACGGGCGCCAGCCATGTTGCGACCGGCGGTGGAGGTTTTTGAGCGGTAGACGGGCATGGACAAAATCTCTTGGTAAGTGCAATGGGTGAGGTGAACTTGCAGCGCAACGCGCAGGTTTGGGTGCGCGAATCGAAATTATCGCCCAGTGGATAAACATTTTGGCCAGATAGGGTTGCTCGCCGTTTGCCGTGACAGGCAGGTGGGATATATTTCGTCGCGAGGCCCAAATCACATGCCAACCAAGCACATCCCCATCCCATCGCTTGCCGCCGCCACGCTGCTCGCAGGGTTGGTTGCGGGTTTTACCCCTTTAACCATGGCCGCCGAGCCCTTGGTGGTGCGGCATAACTTTTTTCTGGATGCGAGCAGCGGAACCCTAAATTACAAAGGTGAGGTTCTCACGCTGATCCTTGAGAAATCGAAAGCCAAATACGGGCCCTACGTGATGAAAAAGGGCGCCCAACAGGACTGGAGCCAGAGCCAGTCCTATAAACAACTCGAGCAGGGCAACCTTGATCTGATGTCGTCCATGACCAGCTACGCGCGCGAACAGTCCGGACTGCCAATTCGGTATTGCCTTTACAAGGGTTTGTTGGGCGTTCGTATTGGCATGGGGTCTGCGCCTGCTGTTGCGGCCCTTGATGGTCTCAAGACCCGCGATGAGCTAAACCATGTCAAGTTGGGTCAGGTATTTGACTGGCCCGACTACGCCATCCAGACCGAAGCCGGTTTGCAGGTGCAGCGTCTGACCAGCGTTGCCTCGTCTATCGAGTCGCTCAAACTTGGTACCTTTCAGTTGCTGCCACTGGGTATTGTGGAAGTTGCCCCCATTGCCAAGCAGCACGACCTCAAAACTATTTCCACATGGGCCATTGCCTATCCGACGGCCTACTATTTTTTCGTCAGCAAGAAACGCCCGGAGCTTGCACAACGGCTCGAATACGGTTTCGAACAAGCCATCAAGGACCACAGCTTTGACGAACTTTTTGCCAGACGCATCGGACCGCTGATTGCTGCGGCTGAGCTGGACAGGCGCAAATTGTTTCACATTCGCAACCCCTACCTCCCCCGGGCTACCCCGCTGGCACGCAAGGAGTTGTGGCACCCGCTGGTGAGCAGCATCCTTCAGTGATTCCCTTGGACTTGAAATTTACCCGGTGGGTTGACCTGGCAATATGCCGTTTGCGCTGGCGCAGTGCGGTTGCTGCAACCCTGGTGTTGCTGTTTTCATCCGGCGCGCCGGCGCAAACTTCGAGCCACGCGATTGGATTGCTTGCCATACGTACGGCATTCGAGTCGCAGTTAAAGGCGCGTGCATTTGGGGAACCCCTGCACCTTCTGTCACACGAAAAGGACGGGCGACTGGAGGGTGACGTCTACGCCGAGTTGGATCAGCCTTTTGCAAGGGTCTCGGCGGTGCTTGGCTCTGCGGATTCGGTATGCGAAATGCTCTTTTTGCACCTCAATATCCGGTCCTGCAAAGCGACCCGCGCCAATAACGTGCCCCAGTTGGCTCTGTCGGTTGGCCCCAAGCAGGCAGGATCTGCGGCAAGTACCTACAGCATGGTCTACGCGATGCAAGTGAACGCGGCTGAAACCGATTACCTGGGTGTAAAGCTGTCGGCCCCGAGCGGACCGCTGTCCACGCGGGACTATGCCATCGTGATCGAAGCAACTCCGTTGGATAACGAGCGTACGTTCCTGCATTTCGGGTATGCCTACACCTACGGCCGCCTTGCAAAAATGGCCATGGGGCTT
>JAIPDC010000114.1 GCA_021737865.1 Rhodoferax sp. | reverse complement strand
TGAAAAGATGGCTGAAAAGGATTCAGAAAAGGCGCCAGCGGTTGCGGTTGCCGATGTCCGAAAACTTCAGCCCCTGGTGATAGCGGCGATTGATGCCAATGCACGCGATGACGGTTGGGCCGCTTTGAGTGGCGTTGGCAGCCACATTAGCAAGATGGACCCCGCATTTGATGCCCGCAACTATGGAGTCAAAAAGCTCAGTGAGCTGGTTCGCTCCCTGAAATACCTGGAGGTGAAGGAAATACCGCTGGTTCGGCCTGACGGCGTCACCGTGATGAATGTCCAAATCCGGATGAAGCGCGTGGCTTAGTGAATCAGTTGGCGCGATGTGCGCCGCTCGGGGCCTTGTGCTTCATGCTGGGTACGACCACACCAAAGGCATCGGCCAGCCTTTGGGCCTGTTGGGCTGACTGTTTCAAAGCCTTTTGCAGTGCTTTGGGGGATGGCATCAGGCGGCTTGGTTGAGTTTTTGCAGCCTTTTTCCATGTTGCAGTCTCCAATACGGTGAACAAGTGGAAACGGCTTCCTATGCTGCTTGGTGGGTGCCACGTCGTGACAAATCCGGCTGCCCAGCCAGCAGACCGGCCACCGAAATGTCTTCATCCAAGGCATCCCAATGCAGGCCGCCTTTGCTCAGTTCCACCTGGGCGCGCTGCTCAGGTGCGGCCTCCAGCAAGCGAGGGAACCAGGCCAAGGGCGCCGCAATAGTGCGTCCATCGGACAGGCTGACCCACAAGGTGTCTTCATCGAAGCGAACGGCTTTAGGCGAAGTGCTCATTCCAGGTCCTTTCAATCAACTCTCTATTGGCCACCACGGCATCACGCAATTCTCGCAATGTACGGGCATCAAAACCATCGCTGTCCATGAGTTGGTTGTTGATCGTTGTCGCTACGGTCCGCGCCTGGGGCGGGGCATCATGAATTCTTATAAATCTTGGCCAACACCGAATGCTCGTCAAACTGAAATTCAGCAGGTGGGTTTCCGTTCTCCATCAGCAGCGCCTGGGCCCGCTGCACACCGTAGCCGAAACGGTTCACAAAGCCCAACGATTTCAGCGCCTCAGCAATCACCGGATTGCGGTAGCTGTTGCGGGTGGGGAAGTTGGCAAGTGTTGCCTCGCCATACAGGCCGCCGGGGCTTTGAATCTCGATGTGATCGGAGAATACGTAGAAGCGGATCGGCGAATTGCTGTTGTAGTTGCGGTGCATCACCGCGTTCATCAGCAGCTCGCGAATCGCGCCTTCCGGGTAGTTGGGCACCAGCTTTTCCTGCAAGGGGTTTACTTGCACAATGGCCGTTTTGACAAGCAAGCGCAGGCGCCCCAGCAACTCTTTCAACACGCTTTGCAGATCGCCCGCCACCTCAGCCTGATCAACCGGGAGTTCGGTCAGCGAGGTGCCCGGCAGCTCCAGATACTGCACATAGGCACCGGGCAGGAAAAAGCGGGGGTTCTTGCCGACCAACAACAGGCCAGCGTGGGTGGCGCAACCCCGGTCTGGATCGTACAAACGCAGCGATGCCAATTGCTGCTCCAGCGGGCGGTGGTTGGCGGCGATGGTTTCCGCATCGACGGCCTCACGCCGGTACGCGTCGAACTGCCCCAAAGCCAAGTCATCCATTTTGGCTTCTAGGCATGGTTGTGCATCGAAGGATTTGGCCAGCGCAACGCGACGTTCGGACAGTACACGCTCTTCTTGCTCATTGGCGATCGCCTTGCGAGGGCCAACGCGAATATGCACACGCCCCTTGTAGCGCACGGGCGGCAAGTCAGACGGCTGCACTTCTACAACCGCCACGTCACCGCCGGTCAGTGAAAACTTTGTCACGGTCATCATCGGTTGCGGCAGGATATTGCCGTCAGAGCGAATGCCGGCCAGATTCTTGAGCAAATCGTCAGTCACCTTGATGCCCGCCAAAGAACCATCGTCCTTTACGCCGATCAGCAAATAACCGGGGCGGCGGTGGTTGGGCAGATCATTGGCAAAGGCACAAATCGCCTGCCCAAACTTGTCGGTGTTGGTGGTGGATTCGGTGCGCTCGCAGCTGTCTGACTCAAGATCAGCCAGCAGCGCCTGCAATTGGATTTCGTTCAGCATGGTGAGCACTGTATCAAGCCGGATGACAATCCTGCGGCCACAAGAAGTAGGGGCCGAAACGTGACTTGGCGGTTAACACATGGTGGCCTCTGGAGGTTGGAAACTTTGCCATTAATCACTTTCAATGCGTGAATTACTTGGTTGCCGCAATTTTGCGCTTGGCTTTGGCGGGGGCCACTGGCAGCAAGCTGGTGTATTTTTGGTACAGCTCAAACAAAAACGCCACGCGCTCGGCGTCGCTCTTGTAACTCTTCTTGCCGCCGCTGGCTTCGTAGGCTTTGTCCACGGCTGCGTCCAATTTTTGGTGCGCCTTGAGCAACTCGGGCGGCATGGTCAGCGGGTCGTACAGGTCTGCCAGCGTGGCGGGTTGTGGGCCAGACTGGAACTTGGCGCGCACATCGAGCACGGTTTGTGCTGCAGTTTCGATAGCGACTTGCGCAGGGTGGACGGGGGCTAGAGGCTGATTTGGCTTGGATTTTTGTGGAAATTCTGGCCAGGGGTAGTTGTTGTAGACGATGTCTTTGGAGTAGCGGAAATCGCTCTTCAAACGCCCGCATGTGCATCGAACCCAAGCGTTGTGCATGGTGCTGGAAAGGACACCAAAGTGCAAAAGTTCGGCATTCGGTGCTAGCTTGACTAGGTTGCTGCAAAGTGTGGTCGGATTTTCAAAACCAAATGGAATAAATGCTCTGCGCTCAGAAGAAACTTCGGGCAAAACAAGATAAGGCGATTTCGGCATGTTCTCAACGTGAAAACGGGTCGGTGTCGTTGCCAGCTTTTGAGTCGGTGGACTTTTGCTTGCCAGTCTTGATGCTCGCACAGCCTGCACCCGCTTCATGCACTCTGGCATTGCACGTAATTCTGCGGGAGGGCAATCACCAAGCCACAAGCACCAACGTTCATACCCATTCAAGAACTCCACAGAGCCAAGCCAGCGAAGGAACCACTTTTCACTCGCAGGTTCGGCTGCAATGAACGAGAGCTTTTCCTCAGTTGTGAACAGGTAATTGCCATCGTCAATCGGCTTATTGCCAATGCCGATCTCCGGTACGTTACAAATCGGGTTGGAGCGGCGTGACAGAACCACATCCGGCCCGTCGATCAAATAAGGGTTGATGTTCTTTGCAGCGACCGCATGCGGCTCACCCTTGATATCGTCGTATTCATAAATGACCTTACTGGGCCGGTCTTCCAGCCCAAAACCGACGATCACGCAATGCACCGCTGCTTTTCCGGACGCTTCGTTGCTCCAGCTAAAAGTGCGGTGCGCAAAGTGGATGTGTACCCGTTGGGCCAGCATCCATCCCCAAAGCACGCCGACTTGTTCACCCTGGGTGATACTGTTGGTGGATACAAAGGCGCAACGCGTTGGTGCTGATGCGGCTTCTGCGACCGTGCTCTTCATGTAGTGGGTTGCTTTGACAAACCAAGCGGCAACGAAGTCCAGCAAGCCGGCATTGTCGATGCCGGAAAACACGCCCCGAGTGTCTTCGCGCTGCGCATCGTCCATGAACTTAGCGCCCACAAACGGCGGATTCCCCAATACATAGCTGCACCGCTGTACTGGTAACACCTCATTCCAGTCCAGCTGCAAGGCATTCCCGTGCACCACATGCGGCGAGGTGCGCAGTGGAATCCGCGCAAAGTACAAACCAAACTCTTCGCTCACCTGCAAGTTCGCCTGGTGGTCCATCAGCCACATGGCGACCGGGGCAATCTGCGCCGGGAACTCTTCAATCTCAATGCCGTGGAACTGGTCCACATCGATGCCGATGAGCTGGTGCACATCCACACTCAACTGGCCTGAGGCGTTGGAGGCGCGTAGCACCGCCAGCTCCAGCGCCCGCAACTCGCGGTAGCTGATCACCAGAAAATTTCCGCACCCACAAGCCGGGTCAAAAAAGGTGAGGGTGCGCAGCTTCTTGTGGAACTCAAACAGCTTGTTCTTGTGGTTTTTTACCTTTTCAAACTCAGCCCACAGTTCATCCAGAAACAGCGGCTTGATCAGCTTGAGAATGTTTTCCTCAGACGTGTAGTGCGCGCCCAGGTTGCGGCGGGCCTTCTCGTCCATGATGCTTTGGAACAGGCTGCCGAATATGGCGGGGCTGATGGCGGACCAGTCCAGCGCGCAGGCATCCAGCAGTGCCTCGCGCATTGTGCTGGTGAAGTCGGCCATGGGCAGGCTCTCTGCAAACAGCTTGCCGTTGATGTATGGGAACGCCGCCAATTGCTCATCCAGCGCGCTGCTGCGCTTGTCGTCGGGCGTGTTGAGTACCTGGAACAACTGGGCCAGCCGTGAGCCCAAGTCAGACCCATCCACCGCTGTGCGCTCTTCGATAAACGCGCGTAGCGCTTGGGCGGGCTGAAAAATACCGGTGTCATCGGCAAACAGGCAAAACAGCAGGCGCACCAGCAGCACTTCCAGCGGGTGGCCGGTGTAGCCGCTGGCCTTGAGCGCATCGTGCAGGCGGCCCATGCGCTCGGCGGCCTTGATGTTCACCGGGTCTTGTGCCTTGATCTCCAGCGCCTTGTAGCCCGCTACAAAACCAAAGAGCTTGATGTTTTTGTGCAGGTCTTTGAGTTCAAATTCGGTTGTTTCCCCCGTGGCGAGGTGGTGCACCCGAAAGCGCGCAAAGTCACACACGATGATGATTTGCGGTAGGTCGCGCTCGGCAATGCCAGGGAAGTAAGACAACGCCTGCGTGAGAGCCGCGTCCAGATTTTTGCCGCGCGACTTTTGCTCCACCAGTAGCATGCCGGGCCAGAAGAGGTCTACAAAACCGTCAGTCTTGGCTTTGGCTCCGGGCAGCTTTTTGACGGCATGCTCAAACGTTGCGACACGCTTGTTGGTGATGCCAAAGATTTCAAAGAAGTCGATCCAGAAGGGCTTGCCCTGGCTGTCTTCATTGGCCGCGTCAGACCATGTGCGGCTGAAGGTGAGCGCGCGGGATTTGATTTCGTTCCAGCTTAATGGCATTTATTGTTTTTCCCTTGATAGCGCAGATCTGATGTCGCAGCTTTGCTGGCGCTTGCGGTTCCAAGTTGAAGTCGCAAATTGCGACTTCAATTCGGCCAATGTGGCGGGGGGTCGATCACGCGAACAATGCGCGTCGTGATCTCGGCCACGCGCATCCCGCGCGGGTCCCCGGCGGGGAGGTAGATTTGGATGGTTTGGGGGCGGGGCATCACTTCCCCCAACTATCCTTCAACCCCACCGCCAAGTTAAACACCGGCTTCTTGCCTTGAACGTGATCCACCCGATCTGCCACGAAATACCCATGCCGCTCAAACTGAAACTGCTGTCCTCCCGTCGCATTCGCCAATGAAGGCTCAACAATCGCAGTCACCACTTTCAGGCTGTTCGGGTTCAGGCTCTCGATGAAGTCTTTGCCGCCAGCATCCGGCTGCGCGTCCAGAAACAGGCGGTCGTACATGCGCACTTCGGCGGTCACGCCATCGGCCACGCCCACCCAGGTGATGGCGGCTTTGACCTTGACGGTCTCGCTACCGGGGGTGCCGCTCTTGGTGTCGGGGACCACGGTGGCCAGCACGTCGGTGATGATGCCGTCGATGTCTTTGATGCAGCCGGTGCACTCGATGACGTAGCCGCCCTTCAGACGCACCTTGTTGCCGGGGAACAAACGCTTGTAGCCCTTGGGTGGCACTTCTTCAAAATCTTCGCGGTCAATCCACACTTCTTTTCCGATGGTGAAGTCGCGTGTCGGCGATTCGACACCCTCGGGTGGATGGGGTAGGGCGGGTTGGGTGCAGGGCTCGAGGTGGCCGGCGCCAAACACGTCATCCCAGTTGGTCATGATGAGTTTGACCGGGTTCAGCACGGCCATGCCGCGGTGGGCGACCGTTTCAAGGTCTTCGCGCAGACAACCCTCTAAAGTGCTGTAGTCGATCCAACTGTCGCTCTTGGTCACGCCAATGCGGTCGGCAAAAAGCTGCAGGCTGGCAGGCGTGTAGCCACGGCGGCGCAGGCCAACAATGGTTGGCATGCGCGGGTCGTCCCAGCCGCTCACGCGGTGGTCGTACACCAGTTGTGCCAGCTTGCGCTTGCTGGTGATCACATAGGTGAGGTTGAGCCGGGCAAACTCGTACTGGCGCGGCGCGGGGGCGGCCAGCAGGCCACCCGCGATCAGGCGTTCGAGCAACCAGTCGTAAAACGGGCGTTGGTCTTCAAACTCCAGCGTGCACAGGCTGTGGGTGATTTGCTCCAGCGCGTCTTCGATGGGGTGGGCGTAGGTGTACATCGGGTAGATGCACCATTTGTCGCCCGTGTTGTGGTGGGTGGCGCGGCGGATGCGGTAGATGGCCGGGTCACGCATGTTGATGTTGGGGCTGGCCATGTCGATCTTGGCGCGCAGCACCATGGCACCGTCTTCATGCCTGCCGTCGCGCATTTCGCGGAACAGTTCCAGATTCTGTTCAGGCGTGCGGGTGCGAAACGGGCTGTCCACGCCGGGCTTGCCAAAGTCGCCCCGGTTCAGCCGCATTTGTTCAGCGGTTTGTTCATCGACGTAGGCGTGGCCCGCTTCAATCAAATATTCTGCGGCGCGGTACATGAAGTCGAAGTAGTCGCTGGCCTGGTAGGGGGCGGTATCTTTCGATCCGTTCCAGTCAAAGCCGAGCCATTTGACCGCGTCGATGATGGAGTTGACGTATTCGGTGTCTTCTTTTTCCGGGTTGGTGTCGTCAAAGCGCAGGTGGCATACGCCACCGTAGTCACGCGCCAAGCCGAAGTTGATGCAGATGCTTTTTGCGTGGCCTACGTGCAGGTAGCCGTTGGGTTCGGGCGGAAAGCGGGTGCGGATTTTGGCGGGGTCCGACTGGCCTGCGGCATGGTGCGCGGCGTCCCCTGGGTTGCCGGCCCAGTGGCGGCTGGCATAGGTGCCTTTTTCGAGATCAGACTCGATGATCTGGCGCAGGAAGTTGCTGACTTTGGGTGTGTCTGCCGCGGCAGAAGGCGCGCTGGCTGTGGGCTTGGCGTGGTTGGGGTTCGAAGAGCTCATGCTTGGGATTCTATGCGCCCAAATAAAAAAGGCGCACTGTTAAAAGTGCGCCCTTTGGGTTGGCAACCCGGGTTGCCAACGCGATGCTGTTGATTAACGAATCACAGCCAGTTTGGTGAGCTTGCCGCCGCGAATGGTTTGCAGAGTCAAAGCGCCATTCTTGATGTCACCCTTTTCGTCAAACGTGATATTTCCTGTCACACCCTGGTAGTCTTTAGTGGCAGCCAGCACGGGCAGGTATTTGGCCGGGTCAGAAGAACCGGCCTTGACCATAGCGGCAACCATCAGCTTCACGCCGTCGTAGACGTACGGTGCGTACACCTGCACTTCGGCGCCGAACTTGGCCTTGAACTTGGCTTTGAACTCGGTTTGGACTTTTTCGTACGTGCTACCGGCTTCTACGCCGCCAGCTTCTGCGCAATAGACTTGGTTGTCAGAAATAGCGTCGCCGCCGAGCTTGATCAACTCGGTGGAGCAGATGCCGTCGCCACCCATGAACTTGGCATTGATGCCCAGCGATTTCATCTGGCGCAACATGGGGCCTGCAACAGCGTCCATACCGCCAAAGAACACGACATCAGCTTTCTTGCCCTTGATGGTGGTCAGGATGGAGTTGAAGTCGGTAGCCTTGTCAGTGGTGAACTCTTTGGCCACCACGGTGCCGCCAGCAGCAACCACGGCCTTAGAGAACTCTTCAGCAACGCCCTGACCATACGCGGTACGGTCGTCGATCACAGCAATGGCCTTGCCTTTGAGTTCTTTGACGGCGTAACGGCCCAATGTGCCACCCAGTTGGGCATCGTCAGCCACCAGACGGAAGGCGGTCTTGAAGCCCTGACGGGTGTACTTGGGGTTGGTGGCTGATGGGGAAACCTGGGGAATGCCAGCGTCGCTGTACAGCTTGGAAGCGGGGATGGTGGTGCCGGAGTTCAGGTGGCCAACCACGCCGACGACCTTTGCATCAACCAGCTTTTGAGCAACGGCAGTGCCTTGCTTGGGGTCAGCAGCGTCATCTTCAGTCATCAACTTCAGGGTGACTTTCGCACCGCCGATGGTGACACCGGCTGCGTTGAGTTCTTCAACCGCCATCTTCGCGCCGTTTTCATTGTCTTTGCCCAGGTGGGCAATCGCGCCGCTGGTTGGACCAACGTGGGCAATAGTGACAACGGCTTGGGCTGAGGCAAAACCGGCAGACAGGGCAACAATCGCAGCTGCAACAACATTCAACTTCATATTTTCTCCAGTAAAAAGAAGATGTGGACACAAAGTGCCACTCCCCACACGATAGCGCATCTGACGGGGCGATTGCATAGGGAAGCTACCAATATCAGTCAGTTATTCAAATGGCTAATGTGTGATTAGTCTCTCTAATGCGGAATTGCCCACTCATGGTGCGGCATGCGGGTGGTATGCACTAAATGAGTGTGGCCGCAAATTCGTTGACAGCTGTGACATCGGACGGCAACACGGTATACGGCAACTCCTCCCGATTGAGGAGTTCGAGCATGCCACGGTCAATGGCGCGGGCCTGCTCTTCGTCCTGAAAGCGGCCCGTGCGGATGTATTTGCGGTCGCCCCGTTCCACAAAGACATTGATGTTGTTGCACTGGTTGTACCACTCCAGAATCTGCTTGCGGGTCTTCTCGATGTCGCAAATATTGTCGAGGTAGTTTTCGTTGTAATACAACACTTGTGGAAGCGAACATTCGGTGATCAGGAATTGAACTTGCCCGTCGAGCAGACTGAGCATTTCAAACTGGCGCTGGGCGATGAAGTACTGGTTTTTCAGTACTTCAAAATTTTGTTGCCAGACCAGGGACTTGGCGAAATCGGGGATGACTTCAATCGTCTTTTCACGCAGCTTCAGGAAGACGATGATGGCTGAAGTAATGAGCGACTTGTCGCAACCCGGCCCGCCAATGATGTTGATCACCTGGGTCGGGTAGAGCCGCATTTTGCTCTCGGGCAGGTAGTTTGCAACAGAGGTGTATTGGATCGACATGGGAGACTTTCGCGTTTCAGACAGATGTCATCATCGTATTGTGCGCTTGTCGTCTAAGCAAGGCGAGCGCTACCACGCGTTCAGTTGAATCGCCAGGTCAGACCTATTGTGGCGGTGGTTGTGCTGGTCTGAGGCGTTGCACTGTCGTTACTGCGAAGGATGCCCAGTGCAATGTCCAGGTCCTTGTCGGGGGAGAAGATGGCACCCAGTTGCACGAATTGGGTCGTTGTCGTGTCCCCCGCGCTCGACACGGATTCACGCCCAACTTCAAGTCCTAGCTTCCATTGCTCGCTCACGTTCCAGACCGGTGCGATGGATGTGCGCAGCGAGTTCGCCTGTGGGATCAGGCTGGAGGTGCGAAATTCGTCGCGCCCCGCGGCCAGGTTGAAATGAATGGCTCCAAACGAAACGTCCTGCGAGAGGATCAATGTCAGACCATAGGAAGTAGCACCCGTGCCCAGGCCGGCGGCTTCTTGGTCAGAACTGACGGGCAGGCGCACCTCCGGTTTGAGCGCCAGACTGGTGCCACTGTCCTCATTTTCAAAGAAACGCCACTTGACGCCCAGGGCCGTATTGCCTAGACCATCGGCATCCACGCCAGGGACGTTGGACCGGATCGTTGTTGGGTTGATGGCAACGTATAGATCCAGTGCTTCAGTGGCTCCCCAGGTAAATACCAGCGGCATCGCGCGTGTTCGCGTGCTGTCTCCCGCCAGGGACGCTTGTTCATCGACAAAGCTCACCTCCACTTGTTTGCCACCGTCTCCCTGCGTGCCGGTGTCATCGGTAATCAATGGCTGCAATGCCAGCGCGGCGCTGGACATGGTTGCGAGCATGGCAGCGGCAAGGCAGGAGCGAGCGAGTAGCATGGTTTTTTCCAGAAGGTAAGAGTTAAGAGTGGGAGACTATTCAGTGAATATGATAGCGCTGCTTGCTGGTTACATGGCCT
Organism: Rhodoferax sp.; assembly: GCA_021737865.1. Lineage (GTDB taxonomy): Bacteria > Pseudomonadota > Gammaproteobacteria > Burkholderiales > Burkholderiaceae_C > Allorhodoferax. Next base: position 1,172 of record JAIPDC010000114.1, on the reverse strand, counting down.
TGAATAAGTGGGCGTAAAGCCGGCTTACGCCGAATTTTTCTGTCAGCCCCCGCAGGGCCAGAGAGGCCTTGCCAGCTTCATCCCGGGTGACCGATTCAATGGCGAGCGCGCGTACCACGGTGCCGCGGTGGATTTGCCAGAAGACCTGCGCATCGAGTTGGTCGAGCAGTTCCTTGAGTGGTGTGCGAATCAGGTATTCGCGCTCAGTGGTCAGCACCCGTACGTATTTGTCGGCCGCTTCAAAGCACACGACGTCGTCCACCGGCACCATGCGGATGCTGTTGCTGTTGCCCACGCTGGCCTGGATGACGGTCAGTGGAGTCACGCTGACGCTGGCACTCGGGGCGCTCAGCAAGGCACGCAACTGATTCAAGGTTGCTTCAAAATTGATAGCGCCCTGCGCAGGTTTGGCGAGGGTTAGCTGCAGTTTTGCTATGGTTTTTGACAGCCGCGCAGCCTGTAGCGGCTTGAGCAGATAGTCCGCCGCCTGGGCCTCAAACGCCTGCACGGCGTATTGGTCGTAGGCAGTGACAAACACCAGGGCCGGAAATGCTTTGCCCGGGATTGCTTTACCGCTAACGGGCCACTGCTCAGCGAGTTCAGCGGCGGCCTCGAGCCCGCTCATGCCGGGCATGCGGATATCGAAGAACAGTACGTCAGGTTGTAGCGCCAGCGCTTGCCGTACGGCCGACACGCCATCCCCCACGGTGGCGACAACCTGCAGTGCCGGCCAGGCGCGCGCCAGTTCAGTCTGCAATGCCAGCGCCAGCAGGGGCTCGTCTTCGGCGATCAGCGCGGTAGGGCCGGTATTCATGGTTGGTAGGGAAAACGGATGCTAGCCCGCGTACCACTTGCGTGAGCTGCTATGAAATCAATAGTGGCCTTTGAACCGTAAACCGCCGCCAGGCGCTCACGTATTTGCTGCACCCCGAAGCCCTTGTCAGGTAAGACGGGGTGGGTAAAGCTCGGGTCAGTCGGGTCAAAGCCCATGCCGGTGTCGGCTACTTCCAGTACCACGGTGTCCGCTTCGCGCCGGGCGCTGATGGTCAGGCTACCCCCTTCCACCTTGGGCTCGAGCCCATGCCGGATGCTGTTTTCCACCAGCGGTTGCAGCAGGAGGGTGGGCACGCTGTGTTGGGCCAGTTCTGCGGGCAGGTCCAGCGTGTAGCGCA
>JAIPDC010000113.1 GCA_021737865.1 Rhodoferax sp. | reverse complement strand
GATTCTTGGATGGGTGCGGCGCCGGCTTTTGCAGAGTGTCCGGTGTGATGCAAAAGCAATTCCACCAGATGGTCCAACTCGAATGGTTTTCCGACATGGTCGTTCATGCCTGCTTCCAGGCACGCGATCCGGTCCGAGGCCATGACGTTGGCAGTCATAGCAAGGATGGGTAAATCAACCCGTCCCAGCTCCTGGCGAATCGCGCGGGCGGCGGTGTAGCCGTCCATCACCGGCATTTGTATATCCATCAGAACAACGTCGAAGGCGGGATCCGACTTTGCGACTGCTGCTACACCCAGTTGGCCGTTGTCGGCCAGCGTGATGTCGGCTCCTTCCTGACTCAGCAATCCTTGCGCTACGAGTTGGTTGATCTTGTTGTCCTCTACCACCAGTATTCGCATACCACTTAAGCGACGGGATCCGCCTGGTTTGTTGGCTTTGATGGGTAAACGCTCCTGCAATGGGGCCTCGACCACAGGTGCCAAATCAAAACCGATTTGAAAGTAGAAGGTGCTGCCCTTGCCCAGCTGGCTGTCGAGCTTCAACTCGCCGCCCATCAGGTTTACCAGACGTTTTGAGATCGACAGCCCCAGACCGGTACCGCCAAAACGCCGGGTGGTATTGGATTCGGCTTGCGAGAAGCCGCTGAAGATATGCTCTTGTTTCTCAGGGGCGATGCCAATGCCGGTGTCGCGCACGGAAAATTCCAGCACCACCGCACTGTCGTGCCGCTCCATTACGCGAATCGACAAGACGACCTCGCCCTGGCTCGTGAACTTGACCGCATTTCCGCCCAGGTTCGTCAAGACTTGCTGCAGCCGCATGTCATCTCCAATCAGACCCTGGGGCACATCGGGTTGCACGCTGAACCGAACCGGGATCGCGTTCTTGTCCGCGTTGGCGGACAAAACAACGCCCAGGTCGTGCAACAACTTGGCGAGCTGAAATGGCTTTGGGTCCAAATTCATTTTTCCGGCTTCCACCTTGGAGAAGTCCAGGATGTCATTGAGTAACCCCAACAGCGACCGGGCTGCGCCTTCCGTGTTGACCGCATAGCTGCGCTGGCGGTCATCGAGCGCGGTGTGCTGCAGCAGTTTGAGCATGCCCAGAATGGCATTCATGGGAGTGCGTATCTCGTGGCTCATATTGGCCAGAAATTCACTTTTAGCATGGCTGGCTGCCTCAGCCGATTCCTGGGCATTTTTCAGCTCCGTGATGTCAAACCGAAACCCCACAATCTGACCCAGAGTTGTCTTGCGCTCCACAATGCGCAGCCAACGACCGTCGTCGAGCTTTTGTTCGATTAGCGCATTGCCCTGCCGGTGCAGGGCAATGCGCTCGGCAATCCATTCTTCGGTGCGTCCCGTGGAAGCCGGATACTGGCCCCGTTCAACACCGAACCGGAGGATGTTTTCATACGAGGTACCGGGCACAATGACTTCGGCCGATGTCTTGTAAACCTCACGGTATTTTTGGTTGCAAAACAGCAGGCAGTCGTTGTTGTCAAAAATGACGAATGCTTCCTCGAGTGCCTCCATCGACGTGATCAGCATGTTTTCTGTCGCACGGCGTGCGACCTCTGATAGCAGCAATTCGCTGGCAGACTCGCTTTGTGCGTTGAGAGCCAGCAGGTGGCGGTTAAAGCCCGCAACGAGCTGGCTGATTTCGTCGTTGCTTTTGGGTGCTGGCAGGGGTTCGTGCAGCGCTCCAGGATTTCTTTGAAGCTGATTGAAACCATTTGAAACCGCCCGTATGGGTCTGACGACCGTGCGTGCATAGCGCCAGGTCAATGACAGCACCCCCAGCAGGCCGAGTGCCAGTAGCGTCGCGGTGGCCAGCGTAAGCCGTTCAACCCGGCTGGTCACCAGGTTACGCGGGGTCAACATCACAAGGAAGCCACTTTTTTCATGACCCTGGCCCGCAGATTTGACGTCCATCAGAACCTGCTGGCCGTCCAGCGTGAACTCCTGTGTGCCTTGTGCCTGACGCATCATCTCCATCAGCGCTGGTGTGAATACTTGTCCAATCATCTGATAATTGGAATGCAGGGCGACCCGACCGTTGTGGTCAATCTGCATTAATTGCTGACCATCAGGTAGGGGCACATGCAGCAAATACTCCCGCATGATGTCATCGCTGAGGCTAATCACCAAAAGCCCTGCAGTGTCGTACTTTCCTGACTTTGGAGAGAAATGTCGTATTGCCCTAAGAACGCTGGTTACCTGTGTAAATTGCGAACTGCTGTTGATGTTTCGCCCAATTCCGTGCCAAACACTGGGTGATGCAGATTGGGTGGCTAACGCCAGCAGTTCAGCCGCAGTCTCTGGCGCCACGGTGCTGGCGGTGAGGGTTTCACCTACATGAAAGTGCACCCCGCCGGCAGAAAAAAGGTCGAGCGAAACCAGTCCTTTAACCCGCACATAGTTGTTCAGTGCATAACCGATCTGGGCCCGGGTGTTGAGGGCGTCATAACTGCTACTTTCCGGGTCGTCAGCGCTGCGCAGGGCTCCGCCCACTGCTTCGTTGCCGGCAATGTTGGTTGCCAGGTCTTCCACTTGGCCGCGGTATAGGGCGAGGTAGGATGAAAAGCCCCCAAGCACGCGGACGTTTTCGGCCTGCGCCTGCTCCAGCACGATGCGGCTGGAGATTTCCATTGCACTAAAACCCAGCACTGTCAGCGGCACGATGCCGGCCACCAACAAGTAGCCCAGCAACTTGACAGTGATGTTGAAGCGCAACTTCACGGCGCGACCACCAGCGGGTCTACTTCAGGTCTGCCGCTGTGATCAGGCGGGTCTCGATCAGGGTGACAGGCGAAACCGACTCGCCCGTGACCAGGCGCAGGGCCATTGCGACACCCTGGTAGCCCTGTTCTGCCGCCTGCTGATCGATCGTGGCTGCAATACGTCCCGCCTTGATCTCGGTCAGTGCCTCCGACAGTGCATCAAACCCGACTACTTTGACGTTTAACTTGCCGGATTCCTGAAGGTACTTGCTGGCTCCCAACGCCATCATGTCATTGGCAGCAAATAGCAGCTTGACGTCTGGATGCTTGGTGAACAGTGTCTTGCTGACGGCGTAGGCTTCGTCAATTTTCCAATTGGCCGTTTCCGATGCGACCAACTTGACCTGCTTGTTTTCAGAGAGCGCACGGCGGGCCCCTTCCATGCGCTGGCGGGCATTGTCGGCGCTGCGAATCCCCTCCAGAATGACAGCCTGGGTGGGGGTGCTTATTTTTGAGGCCAGGAATTGCCCGGCCTTGTACGCGCCGGCCTCATTGTCAACACCCAAAAAAGGCACTCCACTCAGACCGATCTGCTTGAGTGCATCGGGGTCAAGACGGTTGTCAATGTTGATGATTTTGATACCGGCATCCGCCGCTTTTTTTAGTGCAGGTATCAGACTCACGGAGTCCCCCGGGGCAATAACAATCGCCTCCACTTTTGCCGCGATCAGGTCATTGACCAGTTGAATTTGTTGTTCGATCGATGTTTCCTGGGCGGCGGTCTTGACGGTGAGCGCAATGCCCAGGTCCTTCTCTGCACGGCGCGCGCCTTTTTCCATTTCGATGAAGAAGGGGTTGGTCAATGTTTTCATGACCAGACCAATGGCTCGGGGTGCCGCAACCACGGCAGCGGGCGCAGACGCTGGCTGAGCAGGCGTTGTCACGGAGCTGATGCTGGGCCCGCTGGATTGGCCGCAGCCAAACAAACTCAAACTCAAGGCAGTACAGGAAATTAGTCGGATCAGCTTCATGGGGTCTACATAAATGGGGGTTGCAGTTTGACGCCTCCATACTAACGCAAGGACGTGGTCCAATAGCCGCATGAATCCCGATGCGCACAAACTCTGGCAGGCTCCCCAGTGGGCTTTTGCTATTCTGCTGGCTTTGCTGGGGATGCTCGGACCTTTTTCGATAGACACCTACCTGCCGGCCTTTTCCGACATCGCCCGGTCGCTCGATGCATCGCCCGTGGAGATGCAACAAACCCTCTCTGCTTACCTTTTCGGTTTTGCATTCATGAGTCTGTTTCATGGCGCCATTTCTGACAGTTTTGGCCGTCGACCCGTGGTGTTGTGGGGGCTGTTTGCGTTCACGGTGGCATCGGTTGGCTGCGCCCTGTCGCAAAGCATTGGCCAGCTGATTTTGTTTCGGGCCATGCAGGGTCTGTCCACCGGCGCCGGCATTGTTGTGTCCAGGGCAGTGATTCGCGATATGTATGCCCCTTCCCAGGCGCAAAAAGTCATGAGCCAGGTCACCATTTTTTTTGGCGTGGCACCAGCCATTGCGCCCATGGTCGGCGGATGGATGCTGGTGCACGTCAGCTGGCACGGCATCTTCTGGTTTCTCTCAGGCGTGGGGGTGGTCCTTTGGGTCGCCATTTTTCGCCTGCTGCCAGAAACCTTGCACACCACCCAGCGCCAGGCTTTTCACCCGCGCAACCTGATGGCGGGCTACTGGCAGTTGGGCTCTGACCCGCGTTTTTTTCTATTGGCGTTGGCCAGCGGCATACCCTTTAACGGCATGTTTTTGTACATACTGAGCGCCCCGGTCTTTTTGGGGGAGCATCTGCAACTGGCACCGCAGCAGTTCTTTTGGTGCTTTTTGATCACCATTGGCGGCATCATGGGGGGAGCGATGGTCAGCGGGCGACTGGCCGGGAAAATCGCTCCCAAACGCCAGATCCGTATGGGGTTGATGATCATGCTGGCAATTGCCGTCATCAACCTGATTGCCAACATGGTGTTCAAGGCACACGTGAGTTGGGCGTTGCTGCCCTTGGGCATTTTTTCATTCGGTTGGGCGCTGATGGTTCCGGTCGTGACGCTGCTGGTGCTGGATTTGCACCCCGATCGCAGGGGGATGGCGTCCAGCCTGCAGATGTTTGTTGGTTCGAGTGCCAATGGCATCGTTGCCGGGGTGGTGTCGCCACTGGTGATGCACTCCACGGTTGGCCTTGCCACGGCGTCCCTGCTCATGTTGTGTATTGGGCTGTTGTCTTGGACCTACATTCGCCATCGGTGGCCTGAAATTGGACATAACATTGCGTATGGCTAGGCCGTCACTCATCGCGCTTGTTGCTCTTGTCTTTGCGCTGCTCGCGGTGCGGCCGGGAGTCGCCGTGGCCCAGTCTGATGTGGCCGAGCGCATCAAAGCGCTGCAAAGTCTTTCAGAAAAGGACAACACGCAAGCCCTCAATCAGTTGCTGGCTATGGGGTCGACCCTGTCGGGCTCGGTGCCATACGCCGTGCGTCGTGAGTACCTGAGTACCTTGGTGACCCTGCAGTTGGATGCCGCCAAAATGGACGCGGCGCAAGCCTCGGTTTCAGATCTGCTCAAGTTGGCTCAGGACAGCAAAGACCATGTCGGGATGGTGCTGGCTAAAACAAAGTCGGCGGTCATCATGGCCTTGTCGGGCAAGACCGATGCCGCTATTGGCCAATTGATGGCAGCCGAAGCAATGGCATTGCAAGCAGGTGACGCACAGGCCTTGTGGCTCTTCTATGCGGAATTGGGCCGGGCGCAATTGACTGCGGGGCGGTTTGAGGCCGCGCTGGAGAGCATCCTCAAGAGCCTGCAATATGCCAAGGACCTGCCCAGGCACGCCAGAGTCTCACACTTGCGCTCGCTCAACCTGTTGTCCAACGTCTATATGTTAATGAACAATTGGGACAAGGCCCTACAGGTCATTGAGGAGGGATTGCCCATTGCCGACGAAGTAGGGTCCACCAAACTAAAGGCTACGCTATACCTCAACCAAGGGACCGCGCTCGGAAAGATGGTGCGCCCCCGGGCCTCGCTTGAGGGCTACGAAAAGGCACTCAGATTCGGGCGTGAGTCGGGCTTGGTACCGATACAGGCCACCGCACTCAACAATATTGGTGACAGCTACCTCATCAGCAAAGACTACCCAAAGGCCGAAGTATTTGCACGCCAGGCGTTGGAAGCCTACAGGGCGACTGGGGAACTGGGGGGGACGATTACAGCCCAAAGCAATATCGGATTTGCTTTGATGGGGCAGGGCAAAATCCGGGAAGGTGTGGCTGAAGTGCGTGCCGCTATTCACCTCAGCCAGGAGTCAGGAGCTAAAACTGACCAGGAAGCCATTTTGGGGGAGTTGGGGCGTATGTATGAACAGTCCGGCCTGTACCACGAGGCTGTCGCCACCATCCGTGAGCAGCAGGTGTTGACGGAGCAGTTGTTTCGGCTTGATCGTGAAAAGTCAGTCGCCACACTGCAGGCACAGTTTGACGCAGTGCAAAGGCAAAAGCAGATTGAGTTGCTGGCCCGGGAGAACAGTTTGAAAGACGCTGAGATCAGTAACCAGCGACTGCAGAAAATTGTCACACTTTTGGGCGCGGTGGTCACCATCATGGGCGGTGTGTTTGTGTTTCTGCTGTACCGGCGCGTGCGCAAGACCAACCGGCAACTGCGTGAGGCCAACCAGCAACTTGAGTTTCACTCCATCCGCGATCCGCTGACGGGTTTGTTCAATCGCCGGTCCTTTTTGGATCTGATGGGCAAGCGCTCAGTGGATAGCGCCAACTTTCGCCGTGAAGACGACAGCCCCGATGGCCTGATGATTCTGGACGTCGACCACTTCAAGACTATCAACGACACATTGGGCCATGCCGGTGGCGACGTGGTGCTGGTGGAGGTTGCCAAACGTCTGCGCAGCACGGTGCGAGACTCCGACATGGTTATGCGTTGGGGGGGCGAGGAATTTCTGATTTACTCTGCCAAGGCGAACGCCGAGCATCTCAAAAATCTGGCGCAGCGGGTGCTCAAAGTGATAGCGCAAACGCCGATTGAGGTGGCTGGCAAGTCAATGACTATTACCGTCACCGGTGGATTTTTGTCGCTGCCATTTTCTGGCTTGCCTGAAGCCGACTGCAATTGGGAAAAGGCGATGCAAATCGCAGACATGGCGCTGTATCTGGGCAAAGTCAACGGGCGCAACCGCGCCTACGGTTTGAACCGCCTGCTGGCTCCGTTCGAGCAGGTGATGCCGGTTCTGGAGCGCGATATTTCCGCTGCGTTGAAGGCCGGAATGGTGGAGTTGGTTGAGGTGTTGGGGCCGATGCCGCATGAAGGCGACCTCCCAAGTCATCCGGCTATGTTGGGCAGGGCAGCATGAGTTCACCCACACTGGATCGCGTACTCGATGCCGTTTTTCGGGTGGATGGCAACTACGCCATCAAATTTATTTCCGAGCCGGGTCAGCGGTGGTTGGGCAGCCCGCTTGGGCAAGAGATGCCCAGAAACTTTCTGGCCTTGTTGCACCCGGCCGATGCGGGGTCATTTACAGACGCGTGCAAGAAACAGCCGGATGATTTTTCTTGCGATGTTCGCCTCATCAAGAGTGGTGGCGAATGTTGGGTCAATGTGCGCGCGTATCGACTGGGCGTGCTGGACCAATATGTACTGTGTGTGATTGATATTTCCCGCTGGAGGGTTGACGATGCAGCCTATCGCCATGCCGCAGAACACGACGACCTGACCGGGCTTGCCAACCGGGCCTTTTTTAAAAAAATGGTGGAGGCGCAACTGCATGCCGGCAACCCCACATTCTGTATTGCACTGCTGGACCTGGACGGTTTTAAAAAGGTCAATGACACCTATGGACATGCCATGGGTGATGCAGTCCTGGTCGAAACGTCCAAGCGGCTGACGCGCATCGTAGCGTCCGACGATGTGCTGGGGCGCTTGGGCGGGGATGAATTTGTGCTGCTGCTGGCAGGACAAGACGCTGCAACGGCGCAAGCTGTGGCCAAGAACGCGCTATTGGCCATCGCCCGGCCTTACGACACAGCACCACACAATGCCTACCTGGGGGTGAGCATTGGTATTGCGCAGTTTCCTGACCATGGTGTGGACTACTCCACGCTGCTCAAGAATGCCGATACGGCGATGTACCACTCTAAAAATGCCGGCAAGAACCGGGTCAGCATTTTTGCGGTTGATGATGTCAGTGTCGATTTTTCACTCAAGGCTGCGATCCACAACGGTATCCAGGAGGGCGAGTTTTACCTCGAATTTCAGCCCCAATACGATGTGCAGCGCAAGCTGATCGGAGCGGAAGCCCTGATGCGGTGGAATAGCCGGAACTTTGGACGCGTGGCGCCGGATAAATTTATTCCTATCGTGGAAGAATCGGGTCTGATGCCATTCCTGGGCACCTGGGCGTTGCGCTATGCCTGCCATCAGTTGAAAAAGTTTCACCAAAAAATGCCCGATTTTGTCATGTCGGTGAACGTGTCTCCGGTGCAGTTTGGCGGCGACGGGTTTGATGCCCATGTGCTCGCCGCCATCACCGAAGCGGGTGTCGATCCGACCACCGTGATACTGGAAATAACCGAGTCCACCTTGATGCGTAGTCAGGAAAAAACCGAAAGAGCGTTGGCTCTGCTGCGAGAAAGGGGCATTCGTTTCTCGATTGACGATTTTGGTACAGGCTTTTCCAGTCTGGCCTATCTGACGCGGCTGCCGGTCTCGAGCATCAAGATTGACAAGGCCTTTGTCCGGGCGATTGAAAATGAGCGATCGGCCTCATCCACTGACAAGAAGTTGGTGACTGCCATGATCAATCTTGCGCACAGCATTGACTTGAAAGTGGTCGCTGAAGGGGTTGAAAACGAGTTGCAGTTTGAATTTCTCAAACAATCGGGTTGCAATCTGATTCAGGGCTATCTGCTGGGCAGGCCCATGTCGGCCGATGCCATCAGCGGCTTGCTCGATCAGCAGATGGGAGTCGTGGCATGAGTGACCGGGCGGCAACAGTTGAACGCCTTTTTTCTGTCATGCAGGGCTCCAGGGGGTTCCCGGCCCTGGAAAACACCGTGACTTCTGTGATCAGTTCACTCGGTAGCGACAGGCAAGCCGGGACTGACCTGGTCCAGCATATCGTTGAAGATTTTGCACTCACCCAAAAAGTGCTGAAGCTGGCCAATTCCCCCATGTATGCACCATTTTCGGCCGGGTCGGGCAGTGTGTCCTCTGCGCTGGATGTGGTGGGTGCCGATGCGCTGTTACACATCGTCTTAAGTACCGATGTGGTGACTGATGTCGAAATGCAGGGTGACGAAACCCTCTCGCAAGCCTTGCTGTCGTCGGAGCTGGCACGCAATGTGTGTGCAGGGCGCTCCGAAGATGCGTCTATTGCCGCCCTGATGTACAACCTGGGCACACTGCTGGCACAAAAATATTTGCCAGCAGAGGCAAAGGCCATTGCACGAAAAGTGGCGAGCGGTCTTGATGAAGCGCAGGCAGCCTCCGAGGTGCTGGGCCTGACGCTGGAGCAGTTGGGCGCCGAAGTGGCACAGCGATGGAAGCTGCCACAAAGCATTGTTTCGGTTATTGATGGCACGGGCGACCCCGATTTGGTGGCTATTGCCAGGTTTTCCAAATCTGTATCCACCTTGATCCACGCCGGTGAACTCGACGCAGTCGACCAATTGCTCGCCGACCTGGATGTCAAGGGCGTCGACAAATCCGGTGTGGGCAACCTGGTTCGCTGCAAGACTGAACAGCGCAGCCGTCGCCCAGGGGTTCCCCCTGACGCATCGAACGAGAAGATACTGGACGATTTGTTTTCTGCCCTGGCAGTTGACGAAAAGCAAACCGTCGAGGCCCTGGCGGCCGCCATGTTCCCGACCTTCGCCAATACGTTGCAGACGGCGCACTGTTTGCTCTTCATGTTGACCAAGTCGGGGGACTTTGCGGTGCGCTACGGTTATGGCAAGGGCATTGACGAGTTGCGCAGCAAGTTGCGCATCGGCAAGGATTACCAGCCCACAGCCTTTCATGCCGCCATCAAGAACAATGTCGACGTGTCCATCGTGGATGTGTCTCGCCTGAAGGTCAGTGCGCTTCCCGATGGCTACAAGGAACTGTTGCCCCACGTCAACAAATTCGTCATCCTGCCCATTGCAAACAGCCGGGTCTCAGGTCTGGTCTACTGCGATTGGGACTCTGAAATGGGTTTGCACGCATCGGAACTGGATGCGGTCAAAAAATTGCGGAACCTCTTCTTGCCCTACTTTTCCCCATAAGGCTGTAGCGCGGCTGAATCCTTGCGTTCGGGTTGCTGGCGTCATTTTTTGCCTCGGCGTATACTGTATAAAAATACAGTTAAAAGTGATTCCATGCCTGTCTCTGCTCACCATCCCTCCCGCCCGGGCGTGCACCCGGATGTCTGGCTGGCCGATGCACTGGCCGATGCGCCGACCCGGGTGCTGGCCACGGGTGATGCCCTGCTGGATGCACAGCTGCCCGGCGGCGGATGGCCGCTGGGCGCGTTGAACGAGATATTGCAACCCGCCGGCGTGCACAGCGAGTGGCGCTTGCTGTTGCCCGCATTGGCCTGCTCGGGCACCGGCACCGTGGTGCTGGTTGGTGCACCGCACCTGCCCTTCAGTCCTGCCCTGCGTGCCCAGGGCTTGGAGCCCAGCCGCTTGCTGTGGGTGGCGGCGTCGCTGGGCGCACACCGTCTATGGGCGGCCGAGCAAGCCTTGCGCTGTGCCGATGTGGACGCCGTGCTGGCCTGGTTGGAACAGGTTCGTCCTGATCAGCTGCGCCGCCTGCAGATGGCTGCTGCCGAGTTTGCCAAGTTGTTGTTTGTGGTGCGCCCTGATCGGGTGCAGGCCGAATCGTCGCCGGCCGTGCTGCGCCTGTGGGTGGCACCGTCCGGGCGGCATGGCGATGCGCTGGAGGTGCGCGCACTGAAGCGGCGTGGGCCACCGTTGATCGAGCCGTTGCATCTGGCTGCGCGCCCGGCACGGCTGTCAAGGCTGCTTGCAGCCAGCATGCCCCCCACGCTTGTCGCTAGGCGTACTGCGTTGCCCCCGGGGAGGCCGTAGTCGCCTTGGGGCGGCCCGGCGGCGACTTGGAATGCGAATATGCACTGGATCGCACTGCAGCCTGCGTCTGAGGCGTCGTTGGCTGACGCAACCACGGCCTGGGCATGGTGGGCGCTGCAGTTCACGCCTTTGGTGGCTCAGGTAGAGACTGCACTGCTCATGGAAGTGTCTGCCAGTGAGCGACTGTTTGGCGGCAAGGCCGGCTTGCTGGCCTGCATTTTTGAGTCAAATGGCACTCCAGCCCCCGTGGAGTATGCGCAAGGCGCTACATCTTTGATAGCATTTGGGCGACTGCAGTGTGCCGATGCCTTGCCCGTTCCGATTCCCCCGGATGCCTTGCCCCTGCACACCCTGGCGGCAGCGCGCGCGCATTTGCCCACACTGGCGCGACTGGGCCTGTCC
>JAIPDC010000112.1 GCA_021737865.1 Rhodoferax sp. | reverse complement strand
AAAGGCAAATGGGTTCACCTGGCCAAGATTGCCTTCGAGAAATACTTCATGCGCAAGATGAAGAACGGCACATCGGAGCCCATTTACGAGAAATACGTTCTCAAGGCATTAGGCATCGTGCGCTTGATCCGCTAGCCCGAACGGCCCCCACGAGGCCGCACCCGGTTCAAAATGACCCCTCGCCTTTTCAAGGACAAGGGGTCTTTTTATGCGTAGCGCTTGGCCATCGCCTCCAGCGACACCGGCTTGATCTTGGCGGCCTGCCCCGCACAACCAAACGCCTCGAAGCGCGCCTTGACAATGCCACGCGCCGCGTTCTTTGCCGCCACCAGCGCCTTGCGCGGGTCAAACTCGCTGGGCTGCTGGGCAAACACCTGGCGCATGGCGCCGGTCATGGCCAAGCGAATGTCGGTGTCGATGTTGATCTTGCGTACACCGCTTTTGATGCCACGCTGGATTTCTTCCACCGGCACACCATAGGTTTCCTTGATGTCACCACCAAACTGGCGAATGATGGCCAGCCACTCCTGCGGCACGCTGCTCGACCCATGCATCACCAGGTGGGTGTTCGGAATTTGCGCATGGATGGCAACGATGCGGTCCATGGCCAAAATGTCACCCGTGGGCTTGCGCGTGAACTTGTAGGCGCCGTGGCTGGTGCCGATGGCAATGGCCAGCGCGTCAACGCCGGTTTTGGCCACAAAGTCTTTGGCCTGCACCGGGTCGGTCAGCATCTGGTCGTGGCTCAGTTTGCCCTCGGCACCAATGCCGTCTTCCTCGCCCGCATCGCCCGTTTCCAAGCTGCCCAGGCAGCCCAGTTCGCCTTCAACCGACACGCCGATGGGGTGCGACATCTCGCAAACGCGGCGGGTGATGTCCACGTTGTAGTCGTAGCTGGCGGGTGTTTTACCATCACTCATCAACGAGCCATCCATCATCACGCTGGTAAAGCCCGAGCGAATGGACTGCTGGCACACCGCGGCCGAGGTGCCATGGTCCTGGTGGACGACCACCGGAATGTCGGGGTGTGACTCAACCGCCGCCAGCATCATGTGGCGCAGGTACGCCTCACCGGCGTATTTGCGGGCGCCGGCAGAGGCTTGCAGGATGACCGGGCTATCGGTCTCCTGCGCGGCCTCCATGATGGCGATGATCTGCTCCAGGTTGTTGACGTTGAAAGCGGGCACGCCATAGCCATTCTCGGCAGCGTGGTCCAGCACTTGGCGAAGGGAAACAAAAGCCATAAAAAACTCCTAAAAAATGCCTCTAGCCCTCGCAGAATAAGCGCGAGCAGCTACAAAAATAATAGCAAATCACTCAGCGGTGCGTTTCTGCAAAATCTCGAAGGCTGGCAGAGTTTTACCTTCCAGCACCTCCAGAAATGCCCCGCCGCCGGTGCTGATATAGCCCACTTGTTTTTCGATCCCATACTTGGCGATGGCCGCCAGCGTGTCACCACCGCCAGCAATGCTGAACGCGCTCGATTCGGCAATGGCCTGGGCAATCACTTTGGTTCCGTTCTCAAACGCGGCGAACTCGAACACCCCCACCGGCCCGTTCCAGACGATGGTGCCAGCGGACTTGAGCTGAACAGCCAGGCGCTGGGCAGTCTCGGGGCCAATGTCGAGAATCAGATCATCCTCGGCCACGGCGTTGGCCGCCTTGACGGTGGCCACGGCATCGGCGGCAAAGGTTTTGGCGGTCACCACATCGGTAGGAATCGGCACCTCGGCGCCGCGCGCCCTCATGGCGTCGATGACGGCTTTGGCGTCATTCACCAGACTCGGCTCGGCCAGACTCTTGCCGATGTTCAAACCCGCGGCCAGCATGAAGGTGTTGGCAATGCCGCCACCCACGATCAACTGGTCCACGTTCTTGGCCAGGGCTTGCAAAATAGTCAACTTGCTCGAGACTTTTGACCCGGCAACGATGGCCACCAAGGGGCGCTTGGGCGCGGCCAACGCCTTATTGATCGCGTCGATCTCGGCCGCCAGCAGCGGGCCGGCACACGCAATGGGCGCGTACTGGGCGATGCCGTAGGTGGTGCCCTCCGCGCGGTGGGCGGTGCCAAAGGCATCATGGACAAAGATGTCACACAGTGCGGCCAACTTACGCCCCAGTGCCTCGTCGTTCTTCTTTTCGCCAACGTTGATGCGGCAGTTTTCCAGCATCACGATCTGGCCCGGTGCAACGGCCACCCCGTCCACCCAGTTGGCCACCAGAGGCACGTCGCGGCCCAGCAGCTCGCCCAGGCGCTTGGCCACCGGAGCCAGCGAGTCGGCCGGTTTGAAGGCTCCTTCAGTGGGGCGACCCAAATGGCTGGTCACCATGACCGCCGCACCGGCGCTCAGAGCCATCTGAATGCAGGGCACGGATGCCCGAATGCGGGTGTCCTCGGTGATCTGGCCCGCAGCGTCTTGCGGCACATTCAGGTCGGCGCGGATGAACACCCGCTTTTGATCGGCAAAGCCGCTAGCGATGACGTCGGCGAAGCGCAAGACTTTCACAGTAAATCTCCTTAGTAAACCCTTGCGGGACAGACCTTTGGCTCTGTCCACAACTGATTAGTTAAACGGGCTATAGCCCCCGTAAATAGTGCGTACAAAGCTATCAATTCAATAGCGCAGAACAATCCGGTATGACACGGTCGGGGGCGCACGCCTCAATCGGCTGGCCCATGTTGTAGCCGTAAGGCAGCGCCCAGACGCGCACACCCGCATTGCGCGCAGTGGCCACGTCGATGCTGGAATCCCCAACAAACAACGCACGTTCAGGCGACACGCCAAACTGGCTCAGACAGCTTTGAACCCCAGCAGGAGCCGGCTTTTTGGTGGGAAAGGTGTCACCACTGACCACGGCGTCGAGCAACGGCATCAAACTGTGTGCATTCAGCACTGTGGTGGTGTAGCGCCCCTCCTTGTTGGTGACTACGGCCAGCTTGACACCCTGCTGGCGCAGGACGGTCAGTGTTTCGCGCACCTGAGGGTAGAGCTGGCTGCGGGTGCCGCAGCGCTGCTGGTAATGCTTGTCAAAACACGCCACGATGGCCGGCAGCCGGTCACTGGCGCGCACCGCGGCGGCGTCCACCTTCCAACCGAACACCAGCGCCTGGATCAGCAACTCCCGCGTTCCGTGGCCAATCCAGTCGTTCACCTGCTGCTGGCTCACCTGTGGGAAGGCGAAGTCGCGCAGGGTGTCGTTGGTGGCATCCAGGATTTCGGGGGCGGTTTCCACCAAGGTGCCGTCCAGATCAAACATGACCAGGTCAAAGGAGTACATGGTGGCTTCCCCTGAACGCCGGTTCAATTTGCGGCAACCACGATCTGGTCGGGCAGAGCCACTGCGTTGCGGTGGGTGGCGCGGTGGCTCAGCGTGCGCGCGGCATCGACTACGCGCTGGGCGGTGATGCCGAAGTGCGCATACAAGTCCTTCGCAGGTGCCGACTCGCCAAAGCTGGCAATACCCACCACCACACCGGTGCGGCCCACGTATTTGCGCCAGAAGTCCGGGTGCGCCGCTTCAATGGCAACTGTGGGAAGCCCCAGCGGCAACACCATTTCCTGGTAGGCATCGCTCTGGCGGTCAAACAGGTTGGTACAGGGCATGGAGACGACGCGGGTTGCAATGCCCTCCACCGCCAATGCGGCCTGCGCTGCCATCGCCAGCTCCAGTTCGGAGCCGGTGGACACGATCACCGCCTGGGCGCCGTCCATATCGGACAGCACGTAGCCACCCCGGCGGATGTTCTGCTCCATGGCCGCAGCTGTGCTGGCATCACCCGTCAGGCGCGGCAGGTTCTGGCGCGACAGGCACAACGCGCTGGGGCCATCCTTGCGCTCAATAGCATGGGCCCAGGCAACGGCTGTCTCCAGGCCATCGGCCGGGCGCCACACGTCCAGGTTGGGGATGATGCGCAAACTCGGAATGTGCTCCACGCTCTGGTGCGTGGGGCCGTCTTCACCCAGACCAATGCTGTCGTGGGTGAATACATGGATCACGCGCAGCTTCATCAGAGCGGCCATGCGGATCGCGTTGCGGCTGTAGTCGCTGAAGGTCAGAAAGGTACCGCCGTAGGGGATGTAACCGCCGTGCAAGGCGATGCCGTTCATGATGGCGGCCATGCCGAACTCACGCACGCCATAGCTCATGTGGTTGCCCCACTGGTCACGGCCCGCCTTCACACAGCCCTTGAAGTTGGTCAGATTGGAGCCGGTCAGGTCGGCACTGCCGCCAAAGAATTCAGGCACCAGGGCGCTCAGTCCGTCCAGCGCATTCTGGCTGGCCTTGCGGGTCGCAACGGCATCGGCTTTGGCGGCAATAGCGGCCAGGACCTCGGGCAACTTTTCTGCAAAAGCAGGCAGCAAGTCACCCGCCATGCGGCGCTCGAACTCGGCCGCCTGGTCCGGGTACGACGCGCGATAGGCATCAAAACCCGCGCGCCACGACTGCTCGGCCGCCTGGCCGCGTTCCACAGCGTTCCAGGCCTGTGCAATATCGGCCGGAATGTCGAACGGTGCATGGTCCCAACCCAGCGCCTGGCGGGTCGCCGCGACCTCGGCCGCGCCCAGCGCTGCGCCGTGAACATCGTGCGTGCCTGCCTTGTTGGGCGAACCCATTCCGATGACGGTTTTGCAACAAATCAGCGTCGGCTTGCCGGTTGCCAGCTTTCCCTGCGCTTTGGCGGCTTGTACCGCAACATCGAGTGCCTCCGGGTCATGGCCATTGATGTCAGCGATGACGTTCCAGCCGTAGGCCTCAAACCGCTTGGGCGTGTCGTCGGTAAACCAACCTTCAACGTGGCCGTCAATCGAGATCCCGTTGTCATCATAAAAAGCCACCAGCTTGGACAGGCGCAGCGTGCCCGCCAGTGAGCACGCCTCATGGCTAATGCCCTCCATCAGGCAGCCGTCGCCCATGAAGACGTAGGTGAAGTGGTCCACGATGGACTGCTCGGGCTTGTTGAATTCGCTGGCCAACAGCTTCTCGGCCAGCGCCATCCCCACGGCGTTCGTCAGACCCTGGCCCAGCGGGCCGGTGGTGGTCTCCACACCGGGTGTGACGCCGACTTCCGGATGGCCAGCGGTCTTGCTGTGCAGTTGGCGGAATTTCTTCAGTTCATCAATAGACAGGTCGTAGCCGGTGAGGTGCAGCAAGGCATACATCAGCATGGAGCCGTGGCCGTTGCTCAGTACAAAACGGTCGCGGTTGGGCCACAGCGGGTTGGACGGGTTATGGCTGAGGTGCCGGTTCCACAGCACCTCGGCAATGTCGGCCATGCCCATGGGCGCACCGGGGTGGCCGGACTTGGCCTTTTCGACCGCATCGACGGCAAGCATGCGGATGGCCTTGGCCATCTGGTTGGCCATATCGGCGGTAGGTTTGTTGATGGTAGTCGTCATGATCAGGCCGCCTTCTTCTGACGGTCCATCATCCGCCACACAAACGGCGTGAAGATGAGTTGCATGGCCAGTTCCATCTTGCCGCCGGGCACCACGATGGTGTTGGCACGGCTCATGAAGGAGGCATCAATCATGTTGAGCAGGTACTGGAAGTCGATGCCCTTGGGCTGGGCAAAACGGATCACCACCATGCTCTCGTCGGCGCTGGGAATATCGCGCGCGATGAACGGGTTGCTGGTGTCCACCATCGGCACGCGCTGGAAGTTAACGTGCGTGTGCATGAACTGCGGGCAGATGTAGTTCACATAGTCAGGCATGCGGCGCAGGATGGTGTCGGTCACCGCCTCGGTGCTGTAGCCACGCTGCTTTTTGTCACGGTAGAGCTTTTGAATCCACTCCAGATTGATGACGGGCACCACGCCCACGAGCAAATCAGGGTGCTGCGCGATGTTGACCTCGGGCGTGACCACGGCACCGTGCAGGCCCTCGTAAAACAGCAGGTCGGTATCGGCCGGCACGTCTTCCCACGGGGTGAAAGTGCCGGGGTCCTGCTTGTAGGGCGCAGCTTCATCAGTGTCGTGCAGGTACTTGCGGCGTTTGCCCTTGCCGGTGGCGGCATAGTCGCGAAACAGCGCTTCGAGTTCGGGAAACATATTGTTTTCCGGGCCGAAATGGCTGAAGTTCTTGTTGCCGGCCTTTTCGGCTTCGGCCAGGCGCAGCTTCATCTGGACGCGGTCATGCCGGTGAAAGCTGTCGCCCTCGATCACGGCGGCGTTGATGCCTTCGCGTCGAAAAATATTGTCAAACGTGCGGGTAACCGACGTGGTGCCGGCACCGGAAGACCCGGTGATGGCGATGATGGGGTGGCGTGCAGACATGGTCGCTCCTGGGTTAATAATTCTTAATAAAACGGGCTCTAGCCCCCGTGCAGATTGCGCAAGCAGCTATCAAATTCATAGTAAATTCTGGTCAACCGTTAGTCTCTGAACAGACTGCGCTCGGCGAACAGCGGGTTGTTCAGTTCCACCTTGACCGGCTCTGCGTGGTAGCGCTCAATGCGCTCCACCTCGTTTTTGGAACCAAACACCAAGCCAATGCGCTGGTGCAGGCTGGTGGGCTGCACGCCCAGCATGGGCACTTCACCGGTGGAGGCGCGGCCACCGGCCTGTTCCATCACCATGCCAATCGGGTTGGCTTCGTACAGCAGGCGCAAGCGGCCAGGCTTGGTGGCATCCTTGGTGTCACGGGGGTACAGGAACACGCCGCCGCGCATGAGAATGCGGTGCGCCTCGGCCACCATGCTGGCGATCCAGCGCATATTGAAGTCTTTGGCGCGGGGTCCGGGCTTACCGGCCAGGCATTCGTCTACATAGCGTTTGACCGGCGCCTCCCAGAAGCGGGCGTTGGACGCGTTGATGGCGAACTCGTGCGTATCGACCGGAATCTGAATGTGCGGGTGGGTCAACATGAACTCGCCCAGCGTGGGGTCCAGCGTGAAGCCATTGACGCCATCACCCACCGTCAGCACCAGCATGGTGGTCGGGCCATAGAGGGCGTAGCCAGCGGCTACCTGCTTTGCGCCGGGCTGGAAGAAATCGACCTCGGTCACATCGCGCTGCTGGTCGCGGGGCATATCGTCCAGATCTTTCGGGGCGCGCAGCACCGAGAAAATGCTGCCCACCGAGACGTTCACATCGATGTTGCTGGAGCCGTCCAGCGGATCAAACACCAGCAGGTATTTGCCGCGCGGGTACTGGCCGGGGATCTGGTAAGGCAAGTCCATCTCCTCCGATGCCATGCCCGCGAGATTGCCCGCCCACTCGGTGCGGCGGATGAAAACGTCATTGGACAACACATCCAGCTTCTTCTGGGTTTCGCCCTGCACATTGACCGAACCGCCCTCCTCTGCGGCATGGTTGCCCGTGACGCCACCGAGTTCGCCAAATGCCACAGCGCGGGCAATGGCCTTGCAGGCAATGGCAACGTCCAGAATCAGGGCGTTGAAGTCACCGCTGGCGCCCGGGAAGCGGCGGCGTTCTTCAATCAGGAACTGGGTCAGCGTGCGGCGGTGGTTGTTGTGGCTCAATGGCATGGTGGTGTCTCGGTTAATTTGAAATTATTGACCTGGGTGTGCGGCGCTGCGCAGCGCATTCATCACGGTGCGGTAGCCGCCATCGGCATCAGGGGCACTAAACACGGCGCTTCCGGCCACACAGGTATCAGCCCCGGCACCCACAATATCGTGAATATTGTCGACCTTGACCCCGCCGTCCACCTGCAACCAGATGGGCTGACCGCCGGCGGCCTGGTGGGCGTCGATTCGCTGGCGCACGGCCCGCAATTTACCCAGTGTGGAGGGAATGAATTTTTGCCCGCCAAAGCCCGGGTTCACGCTCATCAGCAAGATCATGTCGAGTTTGTCCATCACGTGGTCCAGCCAGTCCACCTTTGTTGCCGGATTCAACACCAACCCGGCCTTGCAGCCATGTTCCTTGATCAGCTGCAGCGTGCGGTCCACATGCCGGGAGGCCTCGGGGTGAAACGTGATGATGTTGGCACCGGCCTTGGCAAACAAGGGAATCAGTGCGTCCACAGGCTCCACCATCAGGTGCACATCGATCGGAATGGTGACGTGCGGGCGGATGGCCTCGCACACCAGCGGGCCAATGGTCAGGTTGGGCACATAGTGGTTGTCCATCACGTCAAAGTGAACCAGATCGGCACCGGCTGTCTGAATGGCGCGCACCTCTTCACCCAGGCGTGCAAAGTCGGCCGACAAAATGCTGGGTGCCAGTCGGAGAATGGGCGATTGCGCGGCGCCGGTTGTGGTGGATGTGGTCATGGTTTGGCTTTCAAAGGGGAATGTTTCTCAGCATGCCAGTGCCGAAGCTGAGCCAGGTTGACTTGGCTCAAGTCAGGCACCACCCGCAATGCAGATGTGAAATCATGGTGCGCCGTGTAGGCGGTCGGCGTGATGATTGTGGCAAGACCTGCTGCAGTGGCCGAACGCAGCCCATTGCTGGAATCCTCCAGCGCCAGGCATTCGGTCGGTTTTAACTTGAGAGCGGCCAGCATTTGAAGGTACACCTGTGGATGCGGCTTCTTGATCGGTGCGGTGGATGCATCGCCAATGGCAGTGAAGTTCAGGCGCCAGTCCGGGCCCACGGCACGCCGCAGCAGCGCCGCGATATTCACCGGCGAGGTGGTAGTCGCAATGGCCAGTTGCAGCCCCTGGGACAGGGCTTCATCCATCAGTTTGAGGACACCCGGGCGCAGGCTCACAGCCCCCGCATTCACCGCAGCCTCATACGCGGCGGTCTTGATTTCATGCAGCCGGTTCACGGTGTCACTCAAGGCCATGGAGCCGACCTCACGCATATCAGCGCGGGTGGTCTTCCAGTAGTGCAAGATGCGCTCTTTGCCACCCGATATATCGAGCAACTCGGTGTAGAGCGCCTCGTCCCACACCCAGCCCATGCCCATCTCGGCGAACGCGTGGTTAAACGCAGCCAGGTGCGCACTCTCGGTGTCGGCCAGAGTGCCGTCCACATCAAAAATCAGGGCTTGAAGGGTGGGTGCGGACATGGGTTTTGTTCAGTACAGCGATGAAAAAATGAGATAAAAGAGCTTCATATCAGTGAGGAATGATTTACTTTAATCGCCTTAACTCATAAACTCCAATCATGTTTTATTGAAATATCATCAGATAAAGCTGATGTAAAAGAGGTCTTCCATGCGTCCCTATACCTTGAAGCAAATCCAGACCTTTCTGGAAGTAGCGCGCCAGCGCTCGGTGTCTAAAGCAGCCGAACGGCTGTTTGTGACCCAGCCCGCCGTGTCCATGCAAATCCGCCAATTGGAGGATGCTTTTGGCGTGCCGCTGATCGAACCAGTGGGCCGCAACATCGGCCTGACCCACGCCGGTGAGGCATTTCAGACTTATGCCATCGCCGCCATGGGGCAGCTCAAAGACCTCGAAGCCCTGATGGCCGAGCATGTAGGCCTGCAAAAAGGTCGCATTGATCTGGCCGTGGTCAGCACTGCGAAATATTTCGTTCCCATGTTGCTGGTGCGCTTTGGCAAGCTCTTTCAGGGCATTGACATCCAGCTCAAGATCGACAACCGGGAAAACATCCTGGGGCTGCTCGCGCGCAACGAGGCCGACCTGGTGGTCATGGGCCGCGCGCCAGCCAATCTGGACTGTGAAGCCACCTCCTTTGCCACCAATCCGCTGGCCATCGTGGCCCCGCCCGACCACGTTCTGGTGCGCCGAAAACAACTGCCGTTTTCAGCGTTGGGGGAACACCGATTTGTGGTGCGAGAGGAAGGCTCGGGCACACGCGCAGCCATGGAGCGCCTGTTTGACGAGCACAAAACGCCCTTGAACGTGGTGATGGAAATGCCGAGTAATGAAACCATTAAGCAGGCCGTGATGGCCGGCATGGGCCTGAGCTTCCTGAGCCTGCGCACCGTCCGCCATGAACTGGCCAGTGGTCACATTGCCCTGGTGGACATTGAGGGGCTGCCATCCATGGGGCACTGGTACGTGACCCACATGCGCCACAAAAAGCTATCCCCTGCCGCCCGCGCTTTCAAGGAGTTTTTGATTGAACAGGGCGGCGCGCTGATGGATTCGTGGAGTTAGTGTGTGGCGACTTTGCTGCTAATTCTTGAAGAACGTGGCTTCGCAGGGCCTCAGTTCAATGCGCGTGGCCTTTCCGCTCCTTTTTGTGAAGGTGCCGCGCAGGCGGTAAGCGTAAGGCGCGCTGGCTTGAACATGGCCCACGCTATATTGCGGATTTCCGGTGAGGCCGTTCGCGGTCATCTCGGCTGTCCCGTCAGCCTGAATGAAGCCGTCCAAAGTCAATGAATCAGGCCGCCCGATCTGTCCGCGCTGCCCCGTCAACCGGCCTGCCTCTACGTCGACGAAAAATCGGTGGGTATAACCCTTGATCAACGAACCCTTGTCTCGTACATCCTCGCAGACGAGCGTGATTGCCCAGCGGCCGTCATGAGTTTCGGACAACATGGACGCTGATGTGCCAGAAGGCGCCTGCTGCACGGCCCTCAAGACCTTGAGCCGGTTTTCGGCCAGCGCGACATAGCTGCCCTTGGGGTATTTCTTCAGGTAGGCGTCAAAGTCAGCGGGGTCTGTACTGCGCTCGATACTGGTCCAGAAAGTCTTTTCGATTTCCCCATTGCCGGGCTCAACGGTGACGCTGAAATGAAAACTCTTTTGCAGGGTTTTCGGGCCATTGACGTAAGGCGTTTGCTTTTGACCACTGGCCTGTTCGACCTCGGCGCTGGCAACCGTCAAAATGCCGTCAAGACTCAAGTCTTTTCCCTTGAAAGCGGTCAGCAGTCCGGCCGTAAACAGCCCGTTACGCCCTTCGCCATCTGCGGCGACGTTGCCTGGGTCAGTGGCATAGACAATCACAGTGCCTTTCGGTACGCTGCCGGGGCTGGCCAGCC
This sequence comes from Rhodoferax sp., assembly GCA_021737865.1. Taxonomy (GTDB): domain Bacteria; phylum Pseudomonadota; class Gammaproteobacteria; order Burkholderiales; family Burkholderiaceae_C; genus Allorhodoferax. The sequence goes on along the minus strand of JAIPDC010000112.1, from coordinate 541 downwards.
CGCGCGACTGACCTGAGCGGAATTTGCCGCTAATCGGATTGTTTCGGCAGGCATCGAGCATCACAATGTTGGCACCGCTCTTGCCGTTGTCCATTTCATCCAGTACCTGATTGAGACTGACACCCTGGTAGGGTACAGAGGCTTCGCTCTCTATCGTCGCATTCACAGGTATCAGGTAATTCTGATTCTTGACTTGAATCCCATGCCCCGCATAGTAAAAAAGGGCGGCTTCGCTGCCACCGATCCTGCTGCCGAATTCGGCGATGGCCTGGTTCATCTCTTCAAGCGTCAGGTTCTTTTTTTCCAACACGTCAAAGCCGAAACCGCGCAATGCTTTGGCGACGTCTTCGGCATCATGTGGGGGATTCGTCAGCTTGGGCAAGCCAGCCTGCAGGTAATTCCCGTTGCCAATCACAAGCGCTATTCGCCGTCCCTGACCATCGGCAGCATGGGCCACGGAAATGCAGACAAACGCAACGGCCAATATACGGAGCAGGCGAGAAAAAAATGCTGGAAGAAAATTGAATAACATGGTTGCCAC
>JAIPDC010000111.1 GCA_021737865.1 Rhodoferax sp. | reverse complement strand
AGTGCGCCATTGCTGCCAACCACAGGGTGACAAGGAACGATGATGGAAATCGGATTGCGCCCAATGGCCCCGCCGACGGCCCGCACAGCCTTCGGGTTGCCGATTTGCTGGCTGATGCTGGCATAGCTACAGGTTGTGCCCGACGCGATGCCCAGCAGGCTGTGCCAGACGCTTTGCTGGAATGCAGTGCCGCTACCCAGGTCCAGCGGGAGATCAAAGAGGGTGCGCTCGGACGCGAAGTATTGCTGGAGTTGCTCACACGCCAGGCGCAGCACCGGGTGGGCAGCAGACGACGGCCATGCGCTGGTATCCGGTGCGTGCTTTTGGCCATCAAATCCGACCCAGACCAAAGCGGTGTTATTTGCTGCCAGCGTCATGGCTCCGAGGGGTGTGCTCAGGCCACAGCGAACGGTTTCGGGTGAATATTTCATGTTAAATCAGGCGCAAGCCCCCGTTAAATATGCGTAAGTAGCTATCAAATAAATAGCGAATGGGTGCATTTTGATGCCGCGCCGCGCCGGGTAGCAGTCATCGCTGGGTTTGAAACCGGTTGAGTAAGCTGCATGGGTTGGCATGGGGCGAATAATACGCAGGATGGTGGGGCGCCGTAGCCATTTTCAGACAAGTTGCCGGTCTTTGACCGACCTACAATGTCCATCAGAGGCAAGGGCAGCCACATTTGCACTTGCTGCACGACCACGTAACCAGGGGGAAACCATGCAAATTTCATCCAGCATCTTCAAGGCCTACGACATCCGCGGCATCGTGCCGTCCACCATCAACGAGGACATTGCGCGCGGCCTTGGGCGTGCTTTTGGCACGGTGGCGATGGCTGAAGGCGAAACCACCGTCGCGGTGGGTCGGGACGGTCGCTTGAGCGGCCCTGCGCTGGCGGCAGCACTGATCGCTGGTTTGCAGGACGCCGGGGTCACCGTGATTGACGTCGGCATGGTGACCACCCCGATGCTCTATTTCGCTGCCAACACGCTGTGCAAGAGCGGTATTCAAGTCACGGGCAGCCACAACCCGAAGGATTACAACGGCTTCAAGATGGTGCTGGGTGGGCGCGCCATTTACGGTGACGAAATCCAGAATCTGCGCACCCTGATGACGACCGAAACATGGAAACTACAGGCCGGCGGCATGTGTCGACAAGCCGATGTGCTGGAAGCCTATCGCGCCCGCATTGTCGGCGGCATCAAGCTGGCACGCCCGATCAAGATCGTGGTGGACTGTGGTAACGGCATTGCCGGTGCATCGGCACCCGACATTCTGCGTGCCATTGGCTGTGAGGTGACCGAGCTGTTCAGCGAGGTCGATGGCAACTTCCCGAACCACCACCCGGACCCCAGTAAACCTGAAAATTTGAAAGATCTGATTGCGGCCCTGAAAGCCGGCGATGCCGAGCTGGGCCTGGCCTTTGACGGCGACGGTGACCGCCTGGGCATCGTCACCGCCGATGGAACCAACATCTACCCGGATCGTCAGATGATGCTGTTTGCCCGTGACGTGCTGTCGCGCGTGCCCGGCGGCACCATCTTGTTTGACGTGAAATGCTCGCAGCGTCTGGCGCCCACCATTGCCGAGGCGGGTGGTGTGCCCCTGATGTACAAGACCGGCCATTCGCTGATCAAGGCCAAGATGCGTGAGATCGATTCACCTCTGGGCGGCGAGATGAGCGGCCACATTTTCTTCAAGGAGCGCTGGTACGGGTTTGATGACGGCACGTATGCGGGTTGCCGTCTGCTGGAGATCGTCAGCCGCGTGACCGATGCCAGCGCCATGCTCAATGCACTGCCGACCAGTTTTTCAACGCCGGAGTTGAATGTGCACTGCGCCGAAGGCGAGCCACATGTGCTGGTTGACCAGCTGGTGGCGAAAGCCAGCTTTGCGGCGCCTGCGACCATTAACACCATCGACGGTGTTCGCGTCGACTGGCCCGATGGTTTTGGTTTGATTCGCGCCTCCAACACCACTCCGGTGCTGGTGCTGCGTTTTGAAGGACACACCACGCAAGCGCTGGAGCGCATCCAGTCCGACATGCTGCACCTGTTGCGATCGGTCAAGCCCGACGCCAGCTTCGCCGAGGCGGCGCATTGAGTCAGCCGCCGGTTCGGCACGAGGTCCTTCCGCCGGGCCGCCCTGAGGTAAAAAAAGGGGTCAAGGTTCTCATCGTCAAACTGTCGTCATTGGGCGATGTGGTACACGCCATGCCGGCAGTGCACGACCTGAATCAGGCCGTGCCCGGTGTCGAGGTGGACTGGGTTGTGGAGCGCGCATTTGCCCCGCTGGTGGCGCGATGCGGGGGCGTTAAGGGGGTAATTGCCTGTGACCTGCGGCGCTGGCGCCAGTCACCATTTGCAGCCCAAACCCGATCAGAATGGCGAGCTTTCAAGCAGAGTTTGCAGGCGCAGGCGTACGACGCGGTGATTGACCTGCAGGGGCTGACCAAGTCGGCTCTGGTGTCCTGGCTGGCGCGCACCACGCCCAAGGGACTGCGCTATGGTTTGGACAACCCGACCGAGGGCTCCAGCTTTGAGGCCCCGGCGCGCTGGGTGGCTGATGAGGCTATTCCCATGGAGCCGCATGTGCACGCCGTGCAGCGCTCGCGCTTGTTGTGTGCGGCGGCGATGAAGTACAGCATCAGCGGGCCGGATTGTTATGGGCTGGTGCCTGGCAGCGGTGGCGCCTCGGCACCGGTGGTCAACGGGCATGGCAGCAATACCTTTGCGCCGCGCAAACCCCGTGTGGCGCTGGTGCATGGCACATCGCGTGCGGACAAGCAGTGGCCGCTGGCGCACTGGGTTGAAATCGGCCAGCGGCTGAATCACAGCGGTTTTGCCGTAGCGCTCGCGCATGGCAATGCGGCGGAAAAGGCGACCAGTGAAGCGATTGCATCCCAGCTGGGGGACGTCTGGGTTTGGCCGACCATGGGGCTGGACTCGCTAACCGACACCATGGCCCAGTGCGCAGGTGTGATCGGGGTGGACAGCGGTTTGAGCCACATCGCCGTGGCCCTGGGCCTGCCGCATGTGCAGATCTACAACTTTGATACCGCGTGGCGCACCGGTCCACACAACGACTTGCCCAGGGCTGCGCGGCAGGTCAGCGTGTTTGCGGCCCCCTGTCCTTCGGTGGAGGCCGTTTGGCATGCCTGGGAGAGCCTGGGCACCCCCGTGTTGTGCCGATGACACTCGCGCTGTACTCCCTGTTGATGTGGCTCATGCAGCCGCTGGTGCGCGCCAAGCTGCGCCGCCGCGCACGCGTCGAGCCGGGCTACGGTGAACGTGTGGAGGAGCGGTTTGGTGACTACGCTGGAGCCCCGACTGCTGCGGCACGGCACAACGGCGAGGCCGGTTTTTACGTTTGGGTGCACGCGGTGTCCCTGGGCGAAGCGCGCGCCGCAGAGGTGTTGGTTGCGCAGCTGCGTCTGGTCTTGCCTGGCATGCGCCTGCTGCTGACCCACGGCACCGCTACCGGTCGGGAGCAGGGGCGGTCCATGCTGCAGGATGGCGACGTGCAGGTGTGGCAGCCCTGGGACACGCCCGGCGCTGTGCAGCGGTTCCTGACGCGCTTTCAACCTCGCGTGGGCCTGCTGGTGGAGACCGAAGTCTGGCCGAATATGGTGGCAGCCTGCGCGCAGGCCAACATCCCTCTGTGCCTCGTGAATGCGCGCCTGAGCGACAAGTCACTGCGCCAGGCGCAGCGGCTGGCCTGGCTGTCTGGCCCGGCATACCGTGGCTTGCGGGCTGTTTGGGCGCAAACGCCTGAAGATGCCCGGCGTCTAGTCGATTTGGGGGCGCCCGTGTTGGGGGTAACTGGTAATTTCAAGTTTGATGCCGCGCCCGATCCAACTCAACTGGCGCAGGGGCGCGCCTGGCGGCACGCCATGGAGCGTCCGGTGGTGGTGTTTGCCAGTTCGCGCGAGGGCGAAGAGGCGCTGTTGCTTGAAGTTCTTAAGGGTTTTCGGGCTCTAGGCCCCGTAGAATATGCGGGTGCAGCTATTAAAAACATAGCATTTGATGTGCAGTGGTTGATCGTGCCACGCCATCCGCAGCGTTTTGACGCTGTGGCGCAGCTGTGTCGGGAGCAGGGTTTTAGTGTGTCCCGGCGCAGTACCTGGGTTGACGGGCCGCAGCAGGCCGACATCTGGGTCGGCGATTCGCTGGGCGAAATGGCGCTGTACTATGGTTTGTCGGACCTTGCCTTGCTGGGGGGGAGTTTTGCGCCGCTGGGCGGACAAAACCTGATTGAAGCGGCGGCCTGTGGATGCCCGGTGGTGATGGGGCCGCACACCTTCAACTTCGTGCAAGCGGCGGAGTTGGCGGTGGCCGCTGGAGCAGCGTTTGCAGTCCCTGACCTGCAACGGGCGCTAGAGAAAGTGCTGGCGCTGCTGCAGTGCGAGCCCGATCTGCAAGCTGCGGGCAGAGCGGCGGGTGACTTCAGCCAGACCCACCGTGGGGCCGCAGCGCGCACGGCACACGCCGTGAAGAAATTGCTGGCCTCGTTTACGGCGCCAACTGGGCGTTGATGGGCTGAAGGTCAACAGCACTCAGGGTGCCGGCGGCCTGGCGCAACTTGAGGCCGCCCACCAGCACATCGTAGCGGGCCTTGGCCAGTTTGGCCTTGGTGTCGAATAACTGGCTTTGCGAGTTGAGCACGTCAATGTTGATGCGCACCCCCACCTGGTACCCCAATTGGTTGGCCTCGAGTGCACTTTGGCTGGATGCTTCAGCTGCTTGCAAGGCAGTGACCTGGGCCTGGCCCGATTGCACACCAAAGTATGCCGTGCGGGTGCCTTGCGCTACGCTGCGTTTGGCAGTTTCCAGATCGGCGCGTGCCTTGTCTTCCAGTGACAGCGTTTCCTTGATGCGGTTTTGCGTCGAGAATCCGGCGAACAGTGGCAGGGTGAAGTTGACACCAATCGTGCCGACATTGATGCGGCTGTCGCTGGTTCCGGTGGAAGATCCGTTGTTGTTCACGGCCGAGTAGCTGCCCACCAGGTCCAGCGTGGGCTTGTGGCCTGCCTCTGCTTTGCTGGTTTCCAGTCGGGCTACTTCCAGCGCCACATTGGCTTGCTGGATGCCTGGGTTGTTGGTTTGTGATTGGGTTACCCACTGCTCGACATCGGCCGGCTCCACCGGGGTCAGCACAACGGGTGCCTTCAATGTCTTGGGCTTGGCGTTTTGCTGTCCGACCAACTGGTTGAGCGCCAGCGACTTCACGCGCAGGTCGTTTTCTGCCGCGAGTTCTTGTGCGGTCACCAGGTCGTATCTGGCTTGCGCTTCGCGCGAGTCGGTGATGGTAGATGTGCCCACTTCGAAGTTGCGCTTGGCCGACGCCAATTGCTCGGCTACGGCGACCTTCTGGCTCTTGAGAAAGGTCAGGCTGTCGGAGGATGCCAATACATCAAAATAGGCTTGGCTCACGCGCACGATCAGGTCCTGCTCCGCCTGGGTCAATTGGGCTTTTGCCAGATCCAGTGACTTTTTCCCCTGCTCGTAGCCTGCCCAGTTGGCGGGACGGTACAGTGGCTGCGATGCGCTGATGGTGGCCGTTTGTGTGCCATAGGTGCGCGCCGCTGCGGGCACGACTTCCTGGTTGGTGCTGCTCGCGCCGGCACTCAATGCTGCGGTTGGCAGGATGGCCGCGCGGGCCTGATCGGCCTTGGCCACCGTTGCATCAAATTGCGACTTGGCCGCTTGGTAAGTGGTGTCATAGCCGAGCGCCGCGGTGTACAGGTCCACCAGGCTTTGGGCTTGAGCCGATGCCGACAGCGTTGCCCCCAGGGCAAATATCAATGGCAGAAGGCGAAAGTTTGGGTGTTGGTGGGACATGGTGTTTTTCTCGGGCTCGTAAAAATGGTCGCGCTGCAGGTGGGGTGGAAAGCGTGCCGGGCAGATCAATAGCGCGGGACGGATGGGTCAAGTTCAGAAGACCAGGCGTTGATGCCCCCGGCAATGTTTGCCACGTGGGCAAAACCGTGGCTCTTCAAAAAATGTGCCACCTGCATGCTGCGGCCACCGTGGTGACACAAACAGGCAATGGGTTGTTGCGGGTCCAGTTCCGTCAGCCGCAGCGGCAGGACGCCCATGGGAATGGTGACCAGGGAAAACCCGTCCGCCTTCACGCTGGCGGCCTGCAGTTCGCGGGCTTCACGCACATCCAGCACGACGGGCGTGCCGTGCGCACGCATGCTGTGCAGCCATTGGTTCAAATCGAGGGGACGGACTTGCACAATCATGGGGTTTTCAGGCAGTAGGGATCAAAATTTGAAGCGCGAGGGCTCCGGAAAATTGCGCAGACGGGGCGCAACGGTGTCCCAGTCCTGCACAGTACGAAATTCGGTTTCGCTGACTTTTGTGACCACGGTGGCGCGCATGACGGGCTCATCGCCGATGATGGCGCCCAGGCGGCCGCCCACCTTCAGAAGCTTCAATAGAGCGGATGGAACTTCGGCCACCGAGCCGCTCAGCGCGATGACGTCAAAGCCGCCGTCTGCGGAGGTCATTTGTGCGCCATCGCCCTGCCGTACTTCGACATTGCGTATGCCGGCTTTGGCCAGGTTTTCACGTGCCATGGTGACGAGTTCGGGCACGATTTCGAGTGACAGCACCCGCAGCGCCTTCTTGCCCAATAAGGCCGCCATATAACCCGATCCGGTTCCGATTTCCAGCACCGTCTCGGTGGGCAGCACCGCCAGGTCTTGCAACAACCGGGCTTCGAGTCGGGGCTCCAGCATGCATTGGCCCAGTGCAAGTGATTCTTCGCTTGAGCTGCGCAATGGAATTTCCAGATCGGCAAACGCCAACCCCTTTTGCCCCTCGGGAACAAAGTCCTCACGCTTGACGGCAGCCAGCAACTCCAGCACCGAGTCATCCTGCAGATTCCAGGGGCGAATTTGCTGCTCGATCATGTTGAAACGGGCGAGTTCGATGTTCATTTTGTATACTCCATGGGGTATTTGAGACGATTGTATCTAATTTTACCGTTGCGGGACTTTGGTATTGGCAAAACCCCTTCGCGTCCCTTGCGCCAGATCATCCGCATGGCAATAGCCCCCCGTTGGCACTCGGTCGACCAGCGGTAGGGCGTTTGGCGAGGCCATGCAGAATGGTTTCAACCTGCGCGGTGATGTAGTGTTCGGGGTCGATCTCCATGCCTGCTGCGCTGCAGGTTCCCAGTGAGTGCTTCCACATCGCCAGGAATAGCATGGGTGCCAGCACAACATAAACACCGTATTTCAGATCCATGGGCTCGAATTCGCCGCTGTCTACGCCGCGTTGCAGGACCCGTCGGAGCAGATCGTTGCCGGGCTGGATGACTTCATGTTGGTAGAACGCTGCGAGCTCGGGGAAATTACTCGCCTCACTCATCATGAGCTTGGTAATGCCCGAGGCCTTGGTGGAGCCGATGCGCTCCCACCAGGCTCGTACGCTGTAGCGTAGCAGGTCGGCGGTACTGCCCCGAAAGTTCTCAAACTCGGCATTCCATTCAGTGAAACGGCCTGAAATATTCTCGCGCACAACCGCCTTGAACAGTTCTTCCTTGCTCGAGAAGTACAGGAACAGTGTTCCCTTGGAAACGCCTGCCCGCTTGGCCACCTCCTCGGCGCGCGTGGCAGCGAAGCCTTTTTCAACAAACAGCTCTAGTGCTGCAGCCAGCAATTCGCCCGGACGTGCGTCTTTGCGGCGTTCGCGCTTGGCGCGTACCGTAGCTGCAATATCACGCAAAGGGCAAGAAGAGGTCATGAGATTACTGACTGATTGGTTATTAGTTTACAGCAAGCCTACCCATCGGGTCAAGGGTGGTGCGACGAGTTGCTGAAAGGGCATGACAGGGGGTTGCGAAACACACATGGACGCTGCTCTGCGTATTGTCCGACTGAATTTGTAAGGCATTGTGGTTCTTGGTTGACCAGGATCAACATGGCCAGGAATGCATCAGCGTATCTTTCGCGGCACCGCACTGATCGCATGGTGTTGCATGCTTCCCCAGGTAGATTTTTATGCCAAACCCTGAACCTATTTCCGACTCCGAGGCGTCTGTGCCGATGGAACTCGTCTGCCCCGCCGGCAGCCTGCCGGCCCTGAAAGCTGCAGTGGACAACGGTGCCAACTGCGTATATCTCGGATTGCGGGATGCCACCAACGCACGCAATTTTGCCGGACTCAATTTTGATGAGGCGGCCATTGCGTCCGGAATTCAATATGCGCACGCAAAGGGCTGCAAGGTGTTTATGGCCCTGAACACCTACCCGCAGGCATCCAACCCCACGCTATGGCAGACCGCCGTCGACAAAGCGGTGGATTTGGGTGTCAATGCGGTCATTCTGGCCGACCCGGGGCTGATGCAATACGCCGCCACGCGTTATCCGGCTCTGCGGCTGCATTTGTCCGTGCAGGGTTCGGCGACCAATTTTGATGCCATCAACTTCTACCGCGAGCAGTTTGGTGTGGTGCGCGCCGTGCTGCCGCGCGTTCTGTCGCTGACGCAGGTACAGCAGGTCATTGAGAAGACTCCGGTCGAGATTGAAGTGTTTGGCTTCGGTAGCTTGTGCGTGATGGTGGAAGGGCGCTGTGCGCTGTCCAGTTATGTCACCGGTGAGTCGCCCAATACCCACGGTGTGTGCTCTCCACCCAAGGCGGTGCGTTGGGTCGAAACGCCACAGGGCCGGGAGTCGCGCCTGAATGGTGTGCTGATCGATCGCTACGCCCCGGGCGAGAACGCGGGCTATCCCACGCTGTGCAAGGGCCGCTTCGATGTGGGCGAGGACGAAAACTACTACGCCATCGAAGAACCCACCAGCCTGAACACGCTGGAGTTGTTGCCCCAGCTGATGAAAATGGGAGTGAGGGCCATCAAGATTGAAGGGCGCCAGCGCAGCCCGGCCTATGTGGCGCAGGTTACCAAGGTGTGGCGCGAAGCGCTGGACCATTGCATGGACAACCCGCACCGTTACACACCCAAACCGGTTTGGATGAGTGGGCTGGACAAAGTGGCCGAAGGGCAGCAGCATACGTTGGGCGCCTACCATCGCCCGTGGAAATGACTATGAAAATCTCACTCGGACCCCTGTTGTACTACTGGTCGCGCGAAGCCACATTCAATTTCTACGAGGCTATTGGCAGCACAGCTGTCGATGTTGTGTATCTGGGCGAGGCCGTGTGCTCGCGCCGCCATGAACTGCGCCTGTCGGACTGGCTGGACATCGCCAGGCGGTTGCACCAGGCTGGCAAGCAAGTGGTGCTGTCGACCCAGGTTCTACTGGAGTCTGGAGCCGAAGTCGGCACCATGCACAAGATCACTGGCAATGGTGACTTTTTGGTGGAAGCCAACGACATGGGCGCCGTGCAGTGCCTGGCCGGCAAGGTGTCGTTTGTGGCCGGGCCGCACCTCAATATCTACAACCTGCCCACCCTGCAGTGGATGGCCGGGCTCGGTGCGACGCGGTGGGTGATTCCGTTGGAAATGAAACGGTCGGACCTGGCCGTCATCCAGCAGGAATTGCCGGCCGGCATGCAGACTGAAGTGTTTGCCTACGGACGCATGCCGCTGGCGTTTTCGGCGCGCTGCTTTACGGCACGGCACCGTAACCTCCCCAAGGACGATTGCCGTTTCAGTTGCCTGGAGCACCCGGATGGCCTGATGCTCAAGACGCGCGAGCACGAAGATTTTTTGGTCCTCAACGGCACGCAAACCCAATCGGCCCGGGTCTACAACCTGGTCGATGCGCTGGACGATATGCGGGGTTTGGGCGTGGATGTGGTGCGGCTCAGTCCGCAGTCGCAGGATATGACCGAAGTCATCGCGGTGTTTGACGCCGCGCGCACGCAAAAGTTGGCGCCAAAAGAAGCTTTGGCGCGCCTGCAACCGGTCATGCCCGATCAGGGCTGCAATGGCTATTGGTATGGCCAGCCTGGTCTGGATCAGGTCGATGCCCATGCCCTAAACCCGGAGGTCTGTGCCCCATGAGTGGATCTACTGTTTTTCTTTTGCCTGACCCGGTTGGGGCAGTCCTGTCGCGCCTGCCGGCTTACCCCGGGTCATTCTTGCTGGTGAGCGCGCTCAACCGCGTGCTGGCCAAGCAATTGCCGGCCGATGTTCGCCAATACCTGCTGGGCAAGAAGCTGCGCATCCATGTCAGCGACGCGCGCCTTACCTTTGACTTCACCTGCAATGGCACACGGTTCGAGGCTTCCAGGAAGCAGGATGTGACGGACCTGACCATCAGCGCCAATGCACAGGATTTTCTGCGCCTTGCGCAGCGGCAGGAAGACCCCGACACGCTGTTCTTCAACCGCCGCTTGTCCATGGAAGGTGACACGGAGTTGGGCCTGTTGGTCAAGAACGCACTCGACGCGCTGGAGTTACCGGTGCTCGACTTGAAGGAGTGGGCGCCCGACAAGGTGCTGGCCCGCTTTCTGCCAGGACGGCGTGCAGCGGACGTTGTGAGCCGTATGGCAGAGAAGCCGTGATCCCCATTCCCCGGCGCATCATCGTGGCGATTTCGGGTGCCAGCGGTGCTGTGTACGGCGTGCGCCTGCTCCAGGTGCTGCGTGACACGCCGGGCCTTGAATCGCATCTGGTGGTGTCAAGTGCCGGTTGGCGCAATGTGCAAGAGGAACACGGCTTGCAGCGCGCGGACATCGAGGCCCTGGCCCATCACGTGCACGACATCGCCAACGTGGGCGCTGCAATAGCCAGCGGCTCATTTCAGTGCAGCGGCATGGTGGTGGCCCCGTGCTCCATGCGCACATTGGCGGCCATTGCACACGGTCTTTCAGACAACCTGATGACCCGTGCTGCCGATGTGCTGCTCAAGGAGCGCCGCCGCCTGGTGCTGATGGTGCGCGAATCACCGCTCAACCTGATTCACCTTCGCAACATGGTTAGCGCTTCTGAGGCCGGTGCCATCATCTGCCCGCCCATGCCCGCCTTCTATCTGCGCCCACAAAGCGTGGACGACATCATCAACTTCAGCGTGGCGCGCGCTCTCGATCTGCTCGACGTACCGCACACGCTGGCCGCGCGCTGGAACGGGCAGCCATGAGTTACCACGACCTGCGCGACTTCGTCCGCCAGCTGGAACAAGCCGGTGACCTGCGTCGTATTGGTCAGCCGGTCTCCCCCCATCTTGAAATGACGGCATTGTGCGACCGCGTGTTGCGCGCGGGCGGCCCGGCCATCCTGTTTGAAAACGTCAGCGGCCACAACATGCCGGTGCTGGGCAACCTGTTTGGCACACCCGAGCGCGTGGCGCGCGCCATGGGTGTGTCGGAGTTGAAGGGGCTGCGCCCGTTCGGCGAACTGCTGGCCTCGCTGAAGGAGCCCGAGCCGCCCAAAGGCTTCAAGGAAATGGTGGGCATGCGCAGCCTGCTCAAGACGCTGTGGAACATGGCGCCCAAGGAGCTGCATTCCGCACCCTGTCAAGACGTGGTGTGGGAGGGCAACGACGTCGACCTGTCCCGCCTGCCCATCCAGCACTGCTGGCCGGGCG
>JAIPDC010000110.1 GCA_021737865.1 Rhodoferax sp. | reverse complement strand
ATCGTGCTGCGCGCGCTGGCGCGGGAGACGCAGCAGCGCTTCCTGACCGCCCGTGCCCTGCTCGATGCACTCGAACAATGGGCCAAGCCCGCTGTCGCTGAGCCATCGGGTGACCCCGCCGGAACCAGCGGAACGCTGGATTTCTTGTTGCGACGGATGCGCCACAAGAGTGATTTTCCGGCGCTGTCTGATTCGGTGGTGCGCATCCAGAGCATGGCCACGTCGGAGACTGAAAGTGTCAATAGCGTCACCAATGAAATTTTGAAGGATGTGGCACTGACCAACAAATTGCTGCGCATGGTTAACAGCGCGCATTTTGCACACAGCGGAAGCATCAACACGGTGTCACGCGCGGTCAATCTGGTCGGTTTTAACGGCATTCGCAACATGGCCTTGAGCTTGGTGCTGCTGGAGCACATGCAGGACAAGGCGCATGCGGGGTTGCTAAAGGAAGAATTTTTGCGCTGTTTGATGGCGGGTTCCATCGGCGGCGAGTTATGTCCAGTGGCCAAAGAAGGCGAGGAGGCCTTCATTGGATCCATGTTTCAGAATTTGGGGCGACTGCTGGTGCAGTTCTATTTTCCTGAAGAGGCGGGGCAGATTCGCAATGCGGTTCAGTCCAAGCGTGAACCTCAGACCGAGACGGCTGCTTCGGTCTCCGTGCTGGGTTTGAGTTTTGAGAACTTGGGCCTGGGCATTGCCAAGTCCTGGGGCTTGCCACAAAGCATGCAGCGCTGTATGCGCAAGCCCGTGGGTGCCGCTCCGTCGAAGGCTCCATCGGATGCGGGTGAACGCATGCGCTGGATAGCGATGGTGTCCAATGAAATTGCTGACGTATTGCTGCATACCGATCCCAAGGAGGTTGATGCACGCGTTGCCCTGGTGACGCGCAAATATGCCCAAGCGCTGGGAGTCAGCTCCAAAGACATTGTCACGGCCACCGTTTCCGCACGACAAAAGTTGGTTGACCTGGCCGTGGCGATGGAGATCCGTGTGTCTCCTGGTTCGGCTGCAGCCAATTTGCTGAAGTTGCCGGACGATGGTCGTGTGCATGAGGCACATTCCACATCGGCAGAAGGGGAGGCCAGTCTGGGCGCGTTTGAGTTGCATGCAACTCAAACTGCGCCACCCGATGCTGTGGGTCAGGCACCACAAAAAGATCTTCGGGTGACTGAAACTCTGACGGCAGGCATTCAGGACATCACCAATGCCATGGTGGAGGACTTCAAGCTCAGCGACGTACTGCGCATGATTCTGGAAACCATGTACCGTGCCATGGACTTTGACCGCATTATCTTCTGCATGCGCGATGCCAAGACCGAAACCATGACCGGGCGCTTTGGCCTCGGTGCTGGTGTGGAGCCGCAGGTGAAGGCGTTCAAGGTGCCGCTAAAGGCCGCAACGCCCGACCTCTTTGCCGTGGTGTGTAACAAGGGAACCGACACCATGATCAGCGATGCGACCGAATCGCGCATCGCGCAGCGCCTGCCGGCATGGTATCGCTCCGGTCTGAATGCGCCTACTTTTCTGCTGCTCCCGCTTTCGATCAAGGGGGCACCGTTTGGCCTGATTTACGCCGACAAGAAGAAGCACGGGGCGCTGGAACTGGATGAAAAAGAACTCGCTCTGCTGCGCACGCTGCGCAACCAGGCAGTGATGGCGTTCAAACAGTCCAGTTAGATGCTTATTGAGCGGTCCAGCCGCCGTCCATATTCCATGCCACACCACGCACATTGTTGCCTGCAGGTGAGCAGAAAAACACCGCCAGCGCGCCCAGCTCTTCGGGCGTGGTGAATTGCATCGAGGGCTCTTTTTCGCCGAGCAGCAACTTGGTGGCTTCGTCGTTGCTGATTTTCAGTGCAGCCGCTTTTGCATCCACCTGCTTTTGAACCAGGGGCGTGAGCACCCAGCCCGGGCAGATGGCGTTGCAGGTTACGCCGGTGGTGGCGTTTTCCAGTGCGGTGACTTTGGTAAAACCTACTACGCCGTGCTTGGCGGCAACATAGGCTGCTTTTTCAGCCGAGGCCACCAGTCCGTGGATGGATGCTACGTTGATGATGCGGCCCCAGTTCTTTGCCTGCATGGCGGGTAATGCCAGGCGCGTGGCATGGAATGCGCTGCTCAGATTGATGGCGATAATGGCGTCCCAGCGCTCGACCGGGAAGTTTTCAACGCGAGCCACATGTTGGATGCCGGCATTGTTGACCAGAATGTCCAGACTGCCAAAGGTTTGCACAGCGTACCCGATCATGGCTTCAATCTCGGCAGGCTTGCTCATGTCAGCACCGTGGTAACCCACCTGCACACCCAGCGCGGCCACTTCAGCCTTGGGGCCGTCTACATCGCCAAAGCCGTTGAGCACGATGTTGGCGCCTTGCGCCGCCAATGCCTTGGCAATCCCGAGGCCAATGCCGCTGGTGGAACCGGTAATAAGGGCTGTTTTTCCTTTGAGCATGGTGGTCTCCTGTTCAGAAAATATTTGGTTGGTTTATTCAATTACGATTGCGCTATGGCATCAAACTTGCAAAGTTTACTAAGTGTACTTTTTATACTTTGACAATCGAGCGATGCGCCGTCTGTCATTATCAAACCATTGATTTCAACATGTCTGAACCTAAGCTGAACTACTTACCGTGTGCCGATGCAGGTGCTGGTCACCGCATGGCCTACTGGGAATGGGGGCACGCCGCTGCCAGCCATGTGGTGCTGTGCCTGCACGGTTTGTCCCGCCAGGGGCGTGACTTTGACGTGTTGGCCCAGGCTCTGGTGGCCAGATCGGACGCAAGCGTTCGCGTGATTTGTCCGGACGTGGTGGGGCGTGGCAAAAGCGACTGGCTGTCTGACCCGATGGGCTACCAGGTGCCAACTTATGCGGCTGACATGCTGGCCCTGTTGGCACATCTCAAGCCAACGACGCAGGTGCTGGACTGGGTCGGCACCAGCATGGGCGGCCTGATCGGCATGGCGGTGTGTGGGCAGACCCAGTTTGCCTTGCCGTTCCCCGTGCGCCGGTTGGTGCTGAACGATGTGGGTCCCGTCATTCAGTGGGATTCCATTGTGCGCATTGGGCAGTACCTCGGGCGTGTCGTGCAGTTTGAATCCTTGCAGCAGGCTGCAGATGCCATGTGGGCTGTGTCCACCACGTTTGGCCCGCATACACCTGCGCAGTGGCTGGAGTTGTCGCGGCACATGGTCAAGCCGGACGCCTTGGGTGCGCTGACGCTGCACTACGACCCCGCCATCGCGGTGCCGTTTGGGGCTATGACGCAGGAGTCTGCGGGCCAGGGGGAGGCCGTTTTGTGGCAGTTGTATGACGCCATTGAGGCCCAAACATTGTTGCTGCGCGGTTCGCAGTCCGACCTGCTTTCGCCGCAGACCGCACACCATATGACCGAGCGCGGCCCCAAAGCGCGCCTGGTCGAGTTTGCCGATGTGGGCCATGCCCCCACTCTTGTCGCTGCAGACCAGGTGGATGCTGTGACTCATTTTTTACTGGGCTAAAGTTCCATCGAACTGCAACGGATGTGCCATTAACGCTGTTTGTATGAAAAGCCTTTCTTCCGAGCACCCCATCACAGCTCCGCTCATAGCCGCAACCGCGCATAGTTTGCCCGACCAGGTTGATGCGCTGGCGCGCGCGCGCGCCTTTGCCGAACCCTTGTTGGCAACCGCACGATTGGACACCGGGGAAAACATACTGGCACACGCTGATGCGGTGGCAGGCATCCTTAAAGGCATTGGCGGTTCACAGGCGATGCAGGCGGCCAGCTACCTGGTCTACGCCTGCGACCACTTGAACAAGCCGCACGAAGTCATTGGCAAGGCCTTTGGCAGCAATTTTGCCGATTTGGCAATGGAAACCACCAAGCTCGTCCGCGTGCAGCGCATGGCCCGTCTGGCGCAAATCTCGGCCAGCCATGCGGCGACCCCCATTCCCATGGCGCAAACCGCAGCGGCGCAGACTGAGAGCGTGCGCAAGATGCTGCTGGCGTTCTCGCGCGATTTACGCGTGGTCATGTTGCGCCTGGCATCACGCCTGCAGACCTTGCGCCACTTGGCCGCCAGCAAGCTACCGGTGCCACCAGGTCTGGCCAGTGAAGCCCTGCAGGTGTTTGCTCCATTGGCCAACCGCCTGGGCATATGGGAAATCAAGTGGGAGATCGAGGACCTGTCATTCCGCTTTCTGGAGCCCGACACCTACCGGCAAGTGGCGCGGTTGCTGGACGAGAAGCGTGCCGAGCGCGAGGCGCATATCGAGGCCCTGCGCCACCAACTCGCGCAAGACCTGGCCCTGCAGGGCATTCACGCCACGGTCCAGGGTCGCCCCAAGCACATCTACAGCATTGTTAAAAAGATGCGCGGCAAGTCGCTGGGTTTTGATCAGGTGTACGACATTCGCGCGTTACGCATTGTTGTCCCGTCCGTCCCCGACTGCTATGCCGCTCTGGGCTGGGTGCACGACCACTTTGTGCCGGTATCAGACGAGTTTGACGACTACATTGCGCGACCCAAGGCCAATGGCTACCAGTCGTTGCACACGGTGGTGCGCGACGACACTGGTCAGCCGATTGAAGTGCAGGTGCGCACGCAGGCCATGCACGACCATGCAGAGACCGGGGTAGCGGCGCACTGGGCCTACAAGGAAGCGGGTGTCAAAGGTTATGCCGGTGTTTCTGCCAGTGGCGAATACGACGCCAAGATCGCCGTGCTGCGCCAGTTGCTGGCCTGGGAACGTGATCTGTCGGGTGCACAAGAGGGCCAACAGGGCGCGGTTGCATTTGACGACCGCATTTATGTGCTGACCCCCGATGCCGCCATCGTCGAGTTGCCGCAGGGCGCCACGGCAGTGGATTTTGCCTACAGCGTGCACACCAACCTGGGCCACCGTTGCCGCGGCGCGCGGGTGGATGGTGCCATGGTTCCATTGAACACGCCGCTCAAGAACGGTCAGACCATCGAAGTCACCACGGTGAAGGAGGGCGGCCCGTCGCGTGACTGGCTCAACCCCGAACTGGGTTTTTTGGCTAGCCACCGCGCACGCGCCAAGGTGCGCGCATGGTTCAATGCCCTGGCCATGGGTGAGACCGTGGCCAAAGGCCGCGAGGCTGTCGAAAGGCTGTTGCAGCGCGAAGGCAAAACCGCCGTCAAGCTTGAAGATCTGGCCTCACAACTCGGCTTTAATTCTGCCGACGACTTGTTTGAGGTGGTCGGCAAGGACGAGTTTTCGCTGCGCAACATCGAAATCGTGTTGCGTCCGCCCGAGCCGGTGCTGCCGCAGGATGATTTCCTGCTTTTAAAGAAACCACGCGCGTCGAGCCAATCCGGCAAGGGTGGCGTGCTGGTGGTGGGCGTTGACTCGCTCATGACCCAGCTTGCAAAGTGCTGCAAGCCGGCACCTCCCGACACCATTTGCGGCTTTGTCACGCGTGGCAAGGGTGTCAGCGTGCACCGGGCGGACTGTTCCAATCTGCGCAACATGGCCACCCGCAGCGGTGACCGGGTGATCGAGGTGGAGTGGGGCGGCAAGACCGGTGGAGACGGCTCGGTCTACCCGGTGGATGTGGCGGTGCAAGCCAACGACCGCCAGGGCCTTTTGCGCGACATTTCTGAAGTGTTTGCCAAGGAAAAAATGAACGTGATCGGTGTGCAGACCCAGTCCATCCGCGGCATTGCCTGGATGACCTTTACCGTGGAGGTGAGTGACGCCGGTCGACTGACCAAAGTCTTGGGCATTGTGGCGGAGTTGCGCGGGGTACGTGTGGCGCGACGGCGCTGAAACGACCCGGTCAGTTGCGGCAGTGTGCCAGCACTGTGGGTGCGGCGTGCCAAGACTGCGCGCCCCCGGTTTCCTCACTGAGCGTGCATGCGGCCTGCACCTGGGCCACCGCGCGCGCGGCACTGGCCGTGTCTGTTGCATGCACCCACGCGATGGGCTCGCCGGCCTGTAACCGAGTGCCAACCGGGCATACTTGGGTTAAACCCACCCGCGCGTCGATGGCGTCACTCGCTCTGCGCCGACCACCACCCAACTCGACCACAGCCATGCCGATGTCTCGCGTCTGCATGGCGCTAAGCAGACCTGTGCGCAATGCGGGCACGGGCACCACCACAGGTGCAGCGGCCAGATAGGCGCTCGGGCGCTGCATCAAGTCAGCGGGACCACCCAACGCCGCTACCATGCGGGCGAAGTGCTCGGCTGCGGCGCCAGTGTCCAGCGCGGTTTGCAGTTTGTTGCGCGCAGCGGCGGCGTCTTTTGCCAGGCCTCCCAGTACCAGCAGTTCTGCGCCCAGGGCCAAGGTGATCTCGTGCTGGCGTGCTTCGCGGGCGCCCTGGCCTGCATCGCCACTCAGATAGGCAATGGCTTCGGCCACTTCCAGCGCGTTGCCCACGTTGTGTCCCAGCACCTGGTTCATGTCGGTGATCAGGGCTGTGGTCTTCAGGCCTGCACCGCTGGCTACGGCAACGATGCTCTGCGCCAATTCTTGTGCCATGGCCAGCGAATCGGCAAAGGCGCCGTTGCCGCATTTGACGTCCATGACCAGCCCCTGCAGACCGGCAGCCAGCTTCTTCGACAGGATGCTGGCCGTGATCAGGGGGACACTTTCCACCGTGGCGGTGACATCGCGGGTGGCATAGAAACGCTTGTCGGCGGGTGCCAGGTCCCCGGTCTGGCCGATGATGGCGCAGCCCACGGTTCGCACCACACGGTCAAACAGAGCTGGATCAGGCACGGCGTTGTAGCCGGGAATGGCGGCCAGCTTGTCCAGCGTGCCGCCGGTGTGGCCCAAACCGCGCCCGGAGATCATGGGCACATAGCCGCCGCAGGCTGCAACCAGAGGCGCCAGCATCAGGCTGATCTTGTCGCCCACGCCGCCGCTGGAGTGCTTGTCCAGCACCGGGCCGGGCATATCGCGCCAGTGCATTACGCGGCCCGAATGCATCATGGCGTGGGTGAGGGCCACGCACTCTTCGCGGCCCATGCCGCGTAAAAAAACAGCCATGCCCAGCGCGGCGATTTGGCCTTCGCTCCAACTGCCGTCAACCAGACCTCTTACAAACTGCTCGATTTGGCTGGTGCTGAGCGCCTGCCCGTCGCGTTTGGTGCGGATGATTTCTTGCGCCAGCATGGTGTTCAAGGCTCGGTTCAGTATGCGCTGCTGGTCCGGATCGATGCTTGCCCACCCAACACGGCCTCAATGTCGTTGAGCAAGCCACTGGCCCCAAAGCGAAAGCGTTTGGACGTCAGGGCTTCCTTGCCGAGCTTGGATGCCACCAATTCAAGATACACCTTGGCATCCTGCACCGAGCGTATGCCGCCGGACGCCTTGAACCCGACATTTCCCTGCCCGCTGTCCGCAATTTCGGTCAGCATCACCGTGGCGGCTTCCAGTGTTGCAGAGACCGGTGTTTTACCGGTGCTGGTCTTGACGAAGTCGGCCCCGGCGGCCAGCGCCAGCTGCGTGGCCTGTGCAATGCGCTCGGGTGTGGCCAGCACGCCGCTTTCAATGATGACCTTGAGAGTCAGTGGGCGGCTGGCCGCGCGCACCTGCGCCAGAAAATCTGTGCACGCTTGTGCCTGGGCGTTCATCAGGGCGCGGTAGGGCAGCACCACATCCACTTCGTTTCCGCCGGCATCCACAATCGTTTTTACGTCAGCCAACGCCAGCGCAGCATCCAGTGCACCGGCCGGGAAGTTGGCCACGGCCGCTACTTGAATGCTGGCAGGCAGCTGGCTGCGGGCGCGGGCTACGAAGCGCGGCCACACGCACACTGCGGCCACTGGTCCGAAGCGGGTTTGGGCGCGCTGGCACAGCTCGTTAATATCGGTGGCGGTGTCACCGTCGTTGAGGCTGGTCAAGTCCAGGCATTGAAGGGCCAGGCGGGCGGCCTCTGGCAGGGTCAACGTCGGGGTGGTCAAAGGATTTTGGTCGTGCATCAAATTTTCAATCAAATATGGCTCAAGCCCCCGCAGAATATGCGTGGGAAGCTATCAAAAGTATAGTAATTATTTGGGCCGTAAAGAGGCTACTTCTGCCAGACTGCCAATCAAATCAGCCAGAAAACCTGCCGCAAACTCGCCCGAAGCCTGCGCCTGTTGCAGCGTGGCGCTGTGGGTGAGTGCCTCGCTGCTCAATCCAGCTGCCATATTGGTCATGAGTGACAGGCTCAGGACGCGCAACCCAGCGTGGCGGGCCAGTATGGTTTCGGGCACGGTGCTCATGCCGACCGCATCAGCGCCCCAGGCCGCGAACATACGGATCTCGGCCGGTGTTTCAAATTGTGGTCCCAATGCCCATAAGTAAGTGCCTTCACCCAAGGCGACTTGTTTGGTTTTTGCCAGTTGACGGGTGTGGGCCAGCAGTTCAGGGTCGTAGGCCGCGCTCATGTCGACAAAGCGCTCATTTCCCGGTTGGCCCACCAATGGCGAGCGTTGCGTGGCGTTGATGTGGTCGGTGATCAACATCAGTGTGCCGGGTGGCATATTGGGGCGCAGGCTGGCGGCTGCGTTGGTTTGCAGCAGCACCTTGGCGCCCCAAGGTTTGGGGCTGCGCAGCGCACCCGCCATGCTGGCACAGTCGCCATTTTCATAGGTGTGTTTTCGCCCGCCCAGCATCGCTACGCGCTGGGCGCCGATGCGGCCCACAGTCAGGGCACTGACGTGGCCCTCAATGCTGGTAGACGGGAAGGCCGGCAGCTCCGCATAGGTAACCTGCCGGGCATCCTGCACACGACGCGCGGCGCCCGCCCAGCCTGAGCCCAGCACGACGGCCACTTCAGGCGCGGTGCCAAAGGTGGCTTGAAGGATGCTAACCGTGTCCGCCATGTCGCTGAGTTCGGGCGCAGAACCCTTTACCGCCCCGGCTCCTTGGTGCTTTTGCATATCAGGCGGGTTCTCTGTGGTTATGGGTCATATGACTGGGCCCAAAGCTGGCGGGCAATAAATCACCCAGTGTCCAGGTCTGCTTCACGCCACTCGGGTCGGCAGCAATCACCAGCAAGTTGTCATCACCAAACTCGCGCAACTTTTGGCGGCAGCCGCCGCAGGGGGTGATGATGTCTGGTCCGGGACCGCTCACCAGCACAGCCATGGCGCGCTTTCCGCCAGCCATCACCATGGCACCCAGCGCGGTCGCCTCGGCGCACCAACCCTGTGGAAAGGCTGCGTTTTCGATGTTACAACCGGCGTGCACAACGCCTTGTTCATCCAGCACGGCAGCGCCAACCGCATAGCGGGAGTAGGGCGAGTGCGAATGTCGGCGGGCCGCCAGGGAGGCAGTCAACAGGCGCTGGAGGTCTTCGGAAGCAAGAAATTGCATGGTGTAGAGCTGCGTTGATGTGCGTCGGAGCAATGGTCTGCCGGGGCATCGTAGCCAATAGTGTAGTGTTGCACCACCATGACCTCAAAGCTGCACACCTTTCTCTGGCACGACTACGAAACCTTTGGCGCCCAGGTGCGGCGCGACCGCCCGGCGCAATTTGCCGCCATCCGAACCGATGCAAATTTGAACCAGCTGGGCGAGCCCATGATGCTGTACTGCCAGCCCGCGCCCGACTTCCTGCCAGATCCGCAGTCTTGCCTGATCACCGGCATCACGCCCCAGCTGTGTCTGGAGCGCGGCGTTGCGGAGCACGAATTCGCCGCGACGATCGAGCAGGCCTTCAGCCTGCCGGGAACCATCGGTGTGGGGTACAACACTATCCGTTTTGATGATGAGATCACCCGTTTCATGTTCTGGCGCAACCTGATCGACCCGTATGCTCGGGAGTGGCAAAACGATTGTGGTCGCTGGGACTTGCTCGATGTGGTGCGCACCGCGTATGCCTTGCGACCGGACGGCATCCAGTGGCCAACCAAACCCGAGGGCGGGCCCAGCTTCAAGCTGACGGATCTGACGGCTGCCAATTCCCTGGTACACGAAGCCGCCCATGACGCCCTGAGTGACGTGCGGGCCACCATTGCGCTGGCCCGTCTCATCATGGCCGCGCAGCCGCGCCTTTTCGATTTTTGCCTGGGTCTGCACCGAAAGGACGGTGTTAGCCATGAACTTGGCTTGCCCGTCACACCGCGCCATGCGCGACCCTTTTGGCACGTCTCGGGCATGTTCCCGGGCGAGAGGGGTTGTCTGGCCCTGATGTGGCCGCTGGCCATGCACCCCAAGAACAAGAATGAGCTCATTGCATGGGACTTGGCGTTTGACCCGCGTGAACTCGAGTCTCTCAACGCCGCTGATATGCGCCTGCGCCTGTTCAGCAAGGCAGCCGAGTTGCCCCAGGGCGTGCTGCGACTGCCGGTCAAGTCCATCCATCTCAACAAGTCGCCGATGGTCATGGCGAATTTGAAGGTGTTGTCGCCCGCGATGGCGCAGCGCTGGGGCGTGGACGTGCAGGAGCAGCTGAAGAATGCCGAATACGCGCAGGCGTTGCCAGACATGAGTGCCATCTGGAGCGAGGTGTTTGATCGCCCGGATGGCCCCCGGCCGGATGTGGACGAAGACCTGTACGGCGGCTTTGTCAGCAACAGCGACCGGCGTCGCTTGAATGACCTGCGTGCCATGACACCCGATCAACTGGCGCATGCGCACCCGGCGTTTGAAGACGAGCGTCTGCCCGAACTGCTGTTTCGCTACCGGGCACGCAATTTTCCAGAAGGGTTGACCGATGACGAAACCGAGTGCTGGGAGGCGCACCGCGCCGAGCGTCTGTTTGATGGTGCAAGTGGCGCACGCACGGTCGAGCAGCTGTTTGACCAAATCGACGCGCTTTCGGTAGAAGCGGACGAGCGAGGTGAGGCGATTTTGGGCGCGCTGTATGACTATGCAGAATCCATTGCGCCGCACAGAAGTTGATCTGCTGCGAGAATCCCACCGCATGGTCCTGGCAAACCAACACCATTAACCGACTGGAATCCTCATGAAAATTGACAAAGACACCGCCGTAACCCTGCGTTTTACCGTGGCCGATGCCACCGGCAAGCTGATCGACAACGGCACCGAGCCGATGGTCTATCTCCACGGCGGCTACGACAACACATTTCCCAAGATCGAAGAAGCGCTGCAGGGCCAGGAGGCGGGTTACCAGTGCACGCTCACGCTATCGCCCGAAGATTCGTTTGGTGCGCGCGACGAGGCGCTGGTGACCACCATTGACAAAAAGGACTTCCCACCGGGTGTCAAAGTGGGCGGGCAACTGCAGGGGCGTGGGGACGACGGGCAAGAGATTGTTTTCAACGTGCTGAAAATCAAAGGCCCCGTGGTGCACCTGGACGGCAACCACCCGCTGGCCGGCAAGACCTTGCGCTTTTCGGTCAAAGTGATTGATGTACGTGCCGCAACTGCCGAAGAAATTGCCCACAAGCACGTGCATGGTGAGCACGGGCATCACCATTGATATTTCCGTAGAAGCTGACCTATGTCATAAAAGTGCGATACGCGCTCTCTGCATGACTTGCATCAATTCGCGCCAAAAATCACAATGCTCGAGAAGTGAAGGCTCGCACAACTGACGGGCTGGCGCTTTCGTTTTTTGTATGGGGTTGTCATGAACGCA
>JAIPDC010000109.1 GCA_021737865.1 Rhodoferax sp. | reverse complement strand
AAATCGTGGTGTTTGGCGCGGCCAGCGAGGCTTTTAGCCAAAAGAACATCAACTGCTCGATTGCCGACAGCATCGAGCGCTTTCGCCCCGTGGTGCAGGCGGCGCTGGCCAACGGGATGACCGTGCGCGGCGCCATCTCCTGTGCCGTGGGTTGCCCGTACGAGGGCGAGATTGCCCCCGAGCGTGTGGCCCTGGTGGCGCGCCTGATGCATGGCATCGGCGTGCAACATGTGGGCGTGGCCGACACCATTGGTGTGGGCACGCCGGTCAAGGTGCAGCGCGCGCTGGATGCGGCCCTGACGGTGTACACCGTCGACCAGATTTCAGGTCACTTCCACGACACCTATGGCATGGCGCTGGCCAATACCCTGGCCAGCCTGCAGATGGGCGTGTGGCAGTTCGATACCTCGGTAGCCGGGCTGGGTGGCTGCCCGTATGCCAAGGGGGCGACCGGTAACGTGGCCTCGGAAGATGTGGTCTACCTGCTGCACGGCATGGGCATAGCGACCGGTATTGATCTGGACAAGCTGGTGGATGCCGGCGCCTTCATCAGCGACTTTCTGCAGCGCAAGCCCAACTCACGGGCGGCGACTGCAATGCTCAACAAGCGAGCACAAACATGAGCGCTGAGGAGCGCGGGGCCAACAGTCTGCCCGAAGGCGTGCAGCGCGTGGCCGCGGCACTCAAAGCGAAGAACCACCCCCACGCACCGGTGATGCTGGACGATGCGGCGCGAACCGCGCAGCAGGCTGCCGATGCATTGGGCATTGCAGTGGGGCAGATTGCCAAGAGCATCATCTTCCGGCGTCGCGCGGACGACGTGGCGGTGCTGGTCATCACCTCGGGCGACCGCCGCGTGGACGAGAAGAAGGTCGAGGCACTGATCGGCAAAGTCGGCCGTGCCGATGCCGATTTCGTCAAGGCCAAGACCGGCTTCAGCATTGGCGGCGTGTCGCCGCTGGCGCACACCTGTCCGCCGGTCACGCTCGTCGACCAGGATCTGTTCCGCTTTGAAGAGATATGGGCTGCGGCGGGCCATCCCCATGGTGTGTTCAAGTTGCGTCCGCACGATCTGGGCGTGTTGGCCGATGCCCCAACCGTCGATGTGGCACAGGCGGTCCAGTCGTGACGGTTGATCAAGTTGCTATGAAAAAGCTAGCTGCTCGCGCAGTATTGGCGAGGGCTGCAGCCGAAAATGTGCCTTCACCTTGTCTTTCTGTGTGTCGCATGGATGGGCAGGCTGGGGTTTGTGAAGGCTGCTTGCGCACCATCGACGAAATTCGATTGTGGAGCACTGCCAGCGATGTGCAGAAAAAGGCGGTCTGGGCCTCGATTGCCCAGCGCATCACACCATGAAAAAAATCACGTTCTACCTGGACTTCATCTCGCCCTACGCCTGGCTGGCGTTTGAGGAGCTTCCCGAAGCCCTGATGGGTCTGAGCTATTCGGTCACCCACAAACCGTTGCTGTTTGCCGGTTTGCTCAAACACCACGGCCAACAAGCAGCCTTGGCGGCAGGGCGTTTTGCGCAGGTCAAGGAGGAGCCCGCAGCGCGGGCGGGGGACACGGAGCAAGGCGATCTGGCACCAAGGCTGCTGGGTCCAGCGGAGATACCCGCAAAACGCGACTGGACGTACCGCCAGGTGCGGTGGCTGGCGCATAGCAAGGGCCGCACGCTGGACCTGCCTGCTTCCCACCCGTTCAACCCGCTGGGCCTGCTGCGCTTGGCATTGGCCACTGATGCCAAAGGCCAGCCCAATCGCTATGTCTGCGAGACACTGTTCAAGCATGTGTGGGTGGGTGGTGCCGATGCGGCCGACCCCGAGCGGCTGGCTGCCATCACGCAGCAATTGGCACCCGCACGCGACCCGTTGGACGACTCCGTCAAAGCACAACTTCGTGCCCATGCCGACGAAGCCATTTCACAGGGCGTGTTTGGCGTGCCCGCCTTCGAGGTGGATGGCAAGGTGTTCTGGGGGCTGGACGGCTTGCCCATGCTGCGTGCCTATCTGGACGGTGATGCCTGGTACGAAGGCCCCTGCTGGAGTGACGCTGCAAAAGTGCCTCAGGGCGTCTTTCGTAAGTAAATTCCGGGGGTTGGCGTGGAAGAATCAACAGATTCCGCTTTCAACTTACAGAGGCCCGTATGCCTGGCGCGTTTAATTTTTCAGCTTCCCCGTTTGACTGTTTGACGCTGGACGAACAGCGACTGGTGAGGGACAGCGTGGACGTGGCCTATTTTCCGCGCGGCGACACCATACTGGCCCTGGGCGCGCAACCTTCCCATCTGTTTGTCATCATCAAGGGATTCGTCCAGCAGTTCGACGGCAATGAAGTGCTGACGACGTATGGCCCGGATGATTGTTTCGATGGTCGCGGCCTGATGGCCGGCAAGGTCAGCAGCAGGTTCGTGGCCGCCGAAGAGGTTGTGGCCTACCAGTTGGCCAAACAGGCGGTGAGCGACCTCATTGCCGCCAATGCGACCTTTGGCGCGTTGTTGTTTTCAGATCTCTCCAACAAGCTCAGTGCCTTGTCGGAGCGGCAAAGCCGCCACGAGTTGCAGTCCCTGACCATGGCGCGGGTGGATGCGGCGTTTGTTCACCCGCCGCATTTTGTCGATGCCGACACCAGCATTCTGGAAGTGGTCAAAATATTTCAGGCCCAACGCATTGACTCGGTGCTGGTGCGTAACCCGCGTACGGACCCGCCTGGACTGGGCATTTTTACCGGCACCGGGCTGCAAAAGGCCATCCTGCACGGTACGCCGCTGGACCGGCTACCGGTGGGCGAATTGTCGAATTTTTCGCTGATCAGCGTGCGCCCCAGTGACCTCGTGGGCGATGCATTGGCCGCCATGATCAAGCACAAAGTGCACCGGGTGCTGGTGACCGAGGGCGACCAGATCAGTGGCGTGCTGGGCGCGTTGGACTTGTTCGGCTTTTTGTCCAACCAGTCGTACCAGATCAACGAGCAGATCCTCGGTGCGAAGGATATTGAATCGCTAAAAGTATCTGCGGGCCAGATCACGCGCCTCATCACCTTGCTGCACCGCAGCGGCACCAAGGTCAACATGATTGCCCGCCTGGTGCAGGAACTCAACTTGCGGCTGTTCGAGCGGACCTGGCAGTTCATTGCCCCGCCCGATCTGGTGGCCAACAGCTGCCTGTTTGTGATGGGCAGCGAGGGCCGTGGCGAGCAACTGCTCAAGACCGACCAGGACAACGGTTTGGTGCTGCGCGATGGTTATGTGTGCTCGGTGGACTTGACCGAGGTGTGCCGCAAGTTCTCTGCCGCTCTGGAAGATTTTGGCTACCCGGTGTGCCCCGGCAACATCATGATCAGCAATCCGCACTGGCGCCAGAGCGTGTCCGAGTTCAGCCAGATGGTGCGCCTGTGGTCGGTCACCGCCAGCCCGGACAGCCTGATGGAGTTGGCCATTTTTCTGGACGCGCATGCCGTGTGCGGCGACACGGAGTTGCTGGAAAAGGTGCGTTCATCGGTGTTTGACCTGACGGCAGACAACGACGCCATGCTGTCGCGGTTTGCTGCAGCGATCAACTTTTTCGGCAGCAGCCACGGCTGGTGGAACCGGCTGCTGGGGCTGGGCGAGAAGGAGGGCGAGCAGCTCGACCTCAAGAAAGTGGGTACCTTCCCGTTGGTGCATGGCATTCGCAGTCTGGCGCTTGCGCACCGGCTGACCGTGGTGTCGACCGCTGGACGCATAGAGGCGCTGACGGCGACCGGAAGGCTGCCCGCCAAGTTGGCCGCAGACTTGATCGACAGCCTGCATTTTTTCATGGCCCTCAAGTTGAAGATTGGACTGCAAGAGGTGGAAACCGGGCGTGCGGTGTCGGGCGGCGTCCAGATGGAGCGGCTCAGCAGCCTGGACCGCGATTTGCTCAAAGACACGCTCGGTGTGGTCAAGCAGTTCAAGGTATTGCTGAACCAGCGGTTTCATCTGGAAGCCATGTGATGCAGGGCGACCTTCCTGTCGTTACCTGGATCGCAGCCCTGAAGCGCGAGTGGCTGCTCTATCACCTGGGCGATCCGCGCTTTCGTTTCATGTGGGACAAGCCACCGCCCAACGAGTGGGTGGCCCTGGATTGCGAAACCACAGGCCTCAACACCAAGACCGACGACATCATCTCCATTGGCGCCGTGCGCATTCGTGGTAACCGGGTCATGACCAGCGAGCGCCTGGAGTTGCTGGTGCGCCCCGACAAGAAAAAGTTTTCAGCGGAGAGTGTGCGCGTGCACCGGCTGCGTGAGCAGGACGTGGCACAGGGCGTCAACATTGACGATGCCATGATGCAGTTGATGCGCTTCATCGGTAGTCGCCCATTGGTCGGCTACTACCTGGAGTTTGATGTGGCCATGATCAATCGGATGCTGTTTCCCATTCTGGGCATGGGCTTGCCGCAGGACAAGATCGAGGTATCCGGCCTTTACTATGATCACAAGTACCGGCAATTGCCGAGCCATGCACGGCAAAATCAGACAATCGATCTGCGTTTTGACAGCCTGATGCGTGACCTGAATTTACCCCTGTGGCCTGCGCACGATGCACTGAACGATGCCGTGATGGCTGCACTGGCCTTTGTGAAACTGCGGCATTTGCAGACGCTGTAGTTGCCCATAAAAAAAGCCGGGTTGCCCCGGCTTTTTGTTGAACCCACTTGTTGAGTTTAGTGACCAGAGGCACCCGAAGCGCCCAGACCGGTTTCCGAGCGCACTTGCTGTGCTTTGTACGCAGCGCGTTCCTTGGCGGCCTGTGGGCTGCGGTCCAGAACGGAGAACAGCCACACGCCCACGAAACCAATGGTCATCGAGAACAGAGCGGGTGACGAGTAGGGGAACCAGGCCGAGCCCTTGGGGTTACCCAATGTGGCTTCCCACACGGATGGTGACACCACGGTCAAAACGACAGAGGATGCCAGTCCCAGGAAACCGCCAATGACAGCACCCTTGGTGGTGCAGTCTTTCCACAGCACGGACATGAACAGCACCGGGAAGTTGGCCGACGCGGCAATCGCAAAGGCCAGTGACACCATGAACGCAATGTTCTGCTTCTCAAACGCAATGCCCAGGCCCACGGCGACCACGCCCAGTGCCAGGGTGGTCATGCGGGACACTTTCAGCTCGGAGTCGCTGTCGGCATTGCCCTTTTTGATCACAGTGGCATAGATGTCGTGTGACACGGCAGAGGCACCCGACAGCGTCAAACCTGCGACCACGGCCAGGATGGTGGCAAATGCCACGGCCGAGATGAAGCCGAAGAACACATTGCCGCCAACCGCTTTGGCCACCAGAACAGCTGCCATATTGGCCGAACCGCCGCCGCCCTTGATGATGCCCTTGACCGTGTC
Organism: Rhodoferax sp.; assembly: GCA_021737865.1. GTDB lineage: Bacteria > Pseudomonadota > Gammaproteobacteria > Burkholderiales > Burkholderiaceae_C > Allorhodoferax. Next base: position 6,198 of record JAIPDC010000109.1, on the reverse strand, counting down.
CGAGAACTCGGGGTTGGTCAGCACCAGGGTGATGGCGCCAAAACCGATGATGAAAATCAGCACATAGAAGTAGCCGATCCAGGTGGTCGCCCAGAACACCGACTTGCGTGCTTCTTTTGCGTCAGGCACGGTGAAGAAGCGCATCAGGATGTGGGGCAGACCAGCGGTACCAAACATCAGTGCCATACCGAAAGAAATGGCCGAGATCGGGTCCTTGATGAAACCGCCTGGTCCCATGATGGACAGGCCGATTTTGGACGCTTCTTCAGCGGTTTTTCCATTGCCGGTTGCGATTGCAGTCTTGACTTCCACGCCTTTGGCAAACAATGCTTCAAAGCTGAAGCCAAATTCAGCCATCACCATGAAGGCCATGAAGGTCACACCAGACAGAAGCAAACATGCCTTGATGATCTGCACCCAGGTGGTTGCAGTCATGCCGCCAAACAGCACGTAAATCATCATCAGTGCACCGACGATCACCACGGCGATCCAGTATTCCAGACCAAACAACAGCTTGATCAGCGAACCGGCGCCCACCATCTGGGCGATCAGGTAAAACGCCACCACCACCAGGGTGCCCGACGCCGCGAAGACGCGGATGGGGGTTTGCTGGAACCGGTAGCCGGCCACGTCGGCAAAAGTGAATTTGCCCAGGTTACGCAGGCGCTCAGCCATCAGGAAGGTGATGACGGGCCAGCCCACCAGAAAGCCGATGGAGTAGATCAGGCCGTCATAGCCGGATGCCATCACAGCTGCGGAAATGCCGAGGAACGAAGCGGCCGACATATAGTCGCCAGCAATCGCCAGACCATTCTGGAAACCGGTGATGCCGCCGCCGCCGGTGTAAAAGTCGGCAGCCGATTTGGTACGGCCAGCGGCCCACTTGGTAATGAACAGGGTGGCAACCACAAAGGTGCCAAACATGCCGATGGCAACCCAGTTGGTGGGTTGTTTTTCCACTTGGCCGAGATCGGCGCCGGCGGCTTGTGCGACTGCCGACGCGAGGAGTGCGGTCAGGGCGATGAGAAATTGGGTTCCGGCCTTCATTTGGAAGCTTCCTTCAGGATTTCAGCGGTAAGGCGGTCGTATTCGTCATTGGCACGACGGACGTAGATGCCAGTGATGACAATGGTGAAAATGATGACGAACATCCCAATGGGAATGCCCACCGAGGTAACGCCGGCGCCGATTGGCTGTGCCAGGAAAGGCTTGTTGAAAGCGATCAGGGCAATGTAGCCGTAGTACACCACCATCATGATGATGGTGAGCAACCAGCCAAACGAATTACGCTTGCGGCGTAACTCGTGGTACTTGGGGTTGGCCTCAATCTTGGCCACTATAGGGTCTGTCATGTCTTTCCTTTGAAGGTTGAAGTCAGCGTGCTCAACGGCCCGTGGGGCTGTTGCTGGGGGTGGATCATGTGTGGATGGTCTGACAAAGTCCTTACGGTAATGTCGGAAATACTAGGACTTTCCCTATGGCAATCATTGGCGGACGTCCACTCCAAAAAGCAAATCCTGTTCATATTTTCACAATGGGGAATAAATTCAAAGGGTTACTGCTTAGTTAGTAAGCTTGCATTCAGTTAACAGTCAGTTGGTGTTGGGGTGTCGTCAGAACCGGGTCAGAACGAGCCACGATAGTCCCCTGACCCACCCAACCAGGGTAGGCGCAAATTATTATTTTTGGAGACACAAACTATGGCAACAGCAGCCGCACGCCCAATGACGGCGGAAGAGAAGAAAGTTATCTTCGCTTCCTCGTTGGGTACCGTTTTTGAGTGGTACGACTTCTATCTGTATGGTTCGTTGGCAGCCATTATTGCCAAGCAGTTCTTCAGCGGACTGGACGAAGGCTCAGCCTTCATTTTCGCGCTGCTGGCGTTTGCTGCGGGTTTCATCGTGCGTCCGTTTGGCGCGCTGGTGTTTGGTCGTTTGGGGGACATGATCGGTCGTAAGTACACCTTCCTGGTGACGATCCTGATCATGGGCCTGTCCACGTTCATCGTGGGCATTTTGCCCAACTACGCGACCATCGGAGTTGCCGCTCCCGTGATCCTGATCGCACTGCGCATGCTGCAAGGCCTGGCGCTTGGCGGTGAGTACGGCGGTGCTGCTACCTATGTGGCAGAGCATTCGCCACAAGGCAAGCGCGGTGCCTACACCTCGTGGATTCAGACAACCGCCACGTTGGGCCTGTTCCTGTCCCTGATGGTGATTCTGGGAACCCGCACCATGATCGGCGAAGCAGCGTTTGCTGACTGGGGCTGGCGTGTGCCGTTCATCGTGTCCATTTTGCTGTTGGCCGTGTCGGTCTACATCCGCTTGAGCATGAACGAATCCCCCGCCTTCACCAAGATGAAGGCTGAAGGCAAGACTTCCAAGGCACCTTTGTCCGAGTCCTTCGGCCAGTGGAAAAACCTGAAGATCGTTATTCTGGCCCTGATCGGTCTGACTGCTGGTCAAGCGGTGGTCTGGTACTCCGGCCAGTTCTATGCCTTGTTTTTCCTGACCCAGGCCCTGAAGGTGGACGGCGCTACCGCCAACATCATGGTGGCTATCTCCCTGATCATCGGCACGCCATTCTTCATCTTGTTTGGTTCCTGGTCTGACAAGATTGGCCGCAAGCCCATCATCATGGCCGGTTGCCTGTTGGCCGTGGTGACCTACTTCCCCGTGTTCACGGCGCTGACCAAGGCTGCCAACCCTGACCTGGCTGCTGCACAGGCTGCCAACAAGGTGACGGTGACAGCCAACCCCGCAGAATGCTCGTTCCAGTTCAACCCTACCGGCACCGTCAAGTTCACCAGTTCTTGCGATATCGCCAAGCAGGCACTGGCTAGCGCTTCGGTTAGCTATGACAACATCGATGCGCCCGCAGGTACTGCCGCATCCATCACCGTGGGCACCACCGTGATTCAGGGCTACACATCCAAGGGCCTGTCCAAAGAAGATGCCAAGACGCAAGGTGACGCGTTCAAGAAGGGCCTGGCGGACGCCCTGAAGGCTGCGGGTTACCCTGCCAAGGCTGACATGGCCAAGTTCGACAAGGTTACCGTTGTTGCCATCCTCACCTATCTGGTGATTCTGGTGACCATGGTCTACGGTCCTATTGCCGCCATGCTGGTCGAAATGTTCCCTACCCGCATCCGTTACACCTCCATGAGCTTGCCTTACCACATTGGTAACGGTTGGTTCGGTGGTTTGTTGCCGACCACGGCGTTTGCTATCGTGGCCCAGACCGGTAACATGTATAACGGTTTGTGGTACCCGATCATCGTGGCCGGCATGACCTTCGTGGTCGGCATGTTGTTCGTCAAGGAAACCAAAGACGTCGATATTTACGCCAACGATTAATGGCCCGAGTGAGTTATTGGCCCCGGTCCCGCAAGGCCCGGGGTCTTTTTTTATACTGAAACTTTGCGGGACAGACCTTCAGCTCTGTCTCCAACTATTTAGGGGTGTTTATGTGGAAAATTGTTGTAGGTTTTGCTGTTTTTGCCGGTTTGGCCTTGTTTATTTTGAGTAAGGGCGGTGACATTGACATGAGTGGCGAGAAGCATGGTTCAGAGGCAACCCACGCACCTGAGCCGGCTGCACCAGCTGCTTCTGCCGCAGTGGCGCCCGCACCTGCGGTGGCTTCAGCACCGACAGCAAGTGCCAGCAAGTAAGCAAAACCGTAGAAAATGAGCTGCCAGCGGCTTGCCATCGGTCGGTCAGGGCCACTCCATGAAATACGTTAAAACAGAGGTTGGCCAGCAGGCATTCAAGGCCCGTTCGCCTTTGTTTTCATCGCGACAGCGAACGGCCTTCATCATGTTTGACGGAAACAAGTCGGTCGAACAGTTATTGGCCGCAGCCGCGGGCCTGGGTTTGTCGCAGGATGATGTGGACCATATGGTGACCCAGGGTTTTTTGGCGCCTGCCGCTGGCGAGGCAGACCTGGCGCAGGCCAGGGCGGACGCCGTCGCTGTGCAGGAAGTGCGTGCCAGTTCTTTTATGGCGCACTCGGCGCAAGATCGTTACAAAGAAGCCAAACCCTTGGCCACCAAGCTGACTGCAGGTTTGGGGCTGCGCGGTTTTCGTTTGAACTTGGCGGTTGAGGCAGCTGGTGGTTTTGACGAGCTACTGGCCTTGCTGCCCAAGATTAAAGACGCAGTGGGCAGCAAAGCATGCGTCGAACTGGAGCGTGTCCTGACGCAATGATGCGCAAGACCCCGTAATGCGGGCTGCATGGATAAGTCCATAGAATGACTGGCCTCATTCAATAAGCAGCACGCCATGACCCAGGGAACGATCCGCATTCGCGGCGCACGACAGCACAATCTCAAGAACCTGGATCTGGACATCCGCACCGGGGAACTGACGGTGGTTACGGGTCCCAGCGGATCGGGCAAGTCCAGCCTGGTGTTTGATACGCTGTACGCCGAAGGCCAGCGCCGCTATGTGGAAACCTTCTCTGCCTATGCGCGCCAATTTCTCGACCGCATGGACAAGCCCTCGGTCGACAAGGTAGAGGGTGTGCCACCGGCGATCGCCATCGACCAGACCAACCCGGTGCGCTCCAGTCGCTCAACCGTGGGCACCATGACCGAGTTGAATGACCACGTCAAACTCCTGTACTCGCGTGCAGCCCGGCTGTTCGACAAGGTCACCTCCCAGCCCGTTCAGCACGATACGCCGGAGACGATCTATGCGGAGTTGCAGCGCCGTGCGGAGGTGCACCTGCCCACACCAGACCCCAGGTTGGTGTTGACCTTTCCGGTGGAGTTGCCCGCCAGCACCACGGCCGAGGAGTTGACGCAGTGGCTGTCAGCCAGTGGTTTTACCCGTGTTCACGCTGAGCGAGAAGTGGACAAGCGCAAGAGCGCTGCGCCGGGCCGCCCCAGGCAAGCGGGCACCCCCTCGGGGGGCAGCGAACCCAACGCAGTGGGGAGCGTGGGGGTCGTCAGAGTCCTGGATGTCGTGGCCGATCGCTTTCGCATCGCCAGTGCAGAAAAGGTCCGCGTGCTCGAAGCCATCGAACTGGCTCTCAAGCGCGGCAGTGGCCGGCTCAATGTTTATGTGGTCAATGAGGCTGTAGCCCTCGCAGATACTGCGCAGCCAGCTATTGAATCAGTAGCAAAATCGGATCCCGTTGTCTGGCGCTTCTCGACCGGGCTGCACTGCCCGCAGAGCGATCTGCGCTACGCCGACCCGATTGCGTCGATGTTTTCCTTTAACTCGGCCGTGGGCGCCTGCGAGGCCTGCCGGGGCTTTGGCCGCGTAGTGGGCGTGGACCTGGGTCTGGTCATCCCGAACGACAAACTCACCTTGCGCGCGGGGGCGGTCAAGCCGATGCAAACACCCGCGTGGCAGGAGTGCCAGGACGACCTGATGCGCCACGCCGAGGCGGCGGGGATTCCGCGTGACACGCCCTGGAACAAGCTCACGCCCGAGCAGCAGGGTTGGGTCATCAACGGTTCGCCCAACTGGAATGGCAAGTGGAACCAGCACTGGTTTGGCATCAACCGGTTCTTTGCGTATCTGGAGACCAAGGCCTACAAGATGCACATCCGGGTGCTGTTGTCCAAGTACCGCAGTTACACGTCGTGTGGCACCTGTGGCGGGGCGCGGCTGAAGACCGAGAGTTTGCTGTGGCGTATTGGCACCAAGGCGCAGGCGGATGCGGTGCTGGCACCGGAGAAGCGGTTTATGCCGCAGGGGGTCAAGTGGTCGCGGGAGCAGTTGGAGGCGCTGCCCGGTCTTTGCCTGCATGACCTGATGTTGATGCCGCTGGATAGGCTCAGACGCTTTTTTGATGCGCTGCAGGCTGGATTGGAGGGGGCGGAGATGCCGGATGCCTCATACGGCCCAAATGCGGCCGCCAAATCGGCAACCGACATCCCCACCCCCTCCAGCCCAGCGGCTACATCAGAGGCCGAAGCCAAGACGCTCAAACTGCTGCTGGAAGAAGTCTGCACCCGGCTCAAATACCTGTGTGACGTCGGCATTGGCTACCTCACGCTGGACCGCCAGAGCCGCACCCTGAGCGGAGGTGAAGTGCAGCGCATCAATTTGACCACCGCGCTGGGAACGTCGCTGGTCAATACCCTGTTCGTGCTGGACGAGCCCAGTATCGGCTTGCACCCGCGCGACATGCACCGCATCATCGTGGCCATGCAGCGTCTGCGCGATGCGGGCAACACCCTGGTGGTGG
>JAIPDC010000108.1 GCA_021737865.1 Rhodoferax sp. | reverse complement strand
TGCCAGACATTGGCAACGTGGTCGAAAAATACTACAAGCCCCTGATCCTGAGCCTGCAAAACCTGCGCGTGCCAACGATTGCAGCGGTCAATGGCATTGCTGCCGGCGCGGGCGCCAGTGTTGCGCTGGCCTGCGATCTGGTGATTGCAGCGAAGTCAGCGTCATTTTTGCAGGCGTTCAGCAAGATCGGCCTGATCCCGGACACCGGCGGCACCTGGTTTTTGCCACAGCGCGTCGGCATGGCACGAGCCATGGGGCTGGCCATGCTGGCCGATAAACTTCCCGCCGAGAAGGCTGAACAATGGGGTCTGATCTGGCAGGCCGTCGACGACGCTGAACTGGCATCAACGGTCGAGAAATTGGCCACTCAACTAGCGTCCATGCCGACCAAGGCACTGGTTCGCACACGCCAGGCAATGCACGCAGCACCTTCGCACACCTTGGAACAACAGCTCTCCATGGAAGGCGGCTTCATGCGTGAACTGGGGTGGAGCCCCGATTACGCCGAAGGTGTCGCCGCCTTCATGGAAAAACGCGCGCCCCAATTTACCGGCCAATAAGCATGACCACTGCCATCTCAACTACCACCGTTGTCGCCGTTATTGGTGCCGGTGCCATGGGCGCAGGTATTGCCCAAGTGGCTGCTGCTGCCGGCCATACCGTCAAACTGGTAGACACACGGGCGCAGGCTGCACAGGCTGCCATCAGTAGCATCCAGGCGCAGTTTTCAAAAATGGCCGAAAAGGGCAAGATATCCCAGGCTGATGCCGTAGCGGCTAGCGCACGCCTGATCGCCGCGCAACAGCTGGGGGACCTGGCCGATGCAGGTCTGGTGGTGGAAGCCATTGCCGAGAACCTGCAAGCCAAGCAACAACTTTTCCGTGATCTCGAAGGCATCGTGCCGGCGGATTGCATCTTCGCAACCAATACGTCATCCATCTCGGTGACTGCCATTGGCTCTGCACTCCAAAATCCACAGCGCCTGGCGGGTTTGCACTTTTTCAACCCGGCACCCCTGATGGCACTGGTCGAAATTGTGTCTGGCCTGGCGACACCCCGCGCACTGGCCGACGCGCTGTTTGCGACCGCATCGGCCTGGGGGAAAACTCCGGTACATGCCCGATCAACGCCAGGCTTCATCGTCAACCGGGTGGCGCGGCCGTATTACGGCGAAGCCTTGCGACTGCTCACCGAAGGTGCCGCCGATTGCGCCACCGTCGACGCGGTGATGCGGGAGGCGGGCGGCTTTCGCATGGGCCCGTTCGAGCTGATGGACATGATCGGACATGATGTCAATTACGCCGTCACCTGCTCGGTCTGGAACGCTTTTTATAACGACCCCCGCTTTCAGCCATCGCTCGTGCAAAAGGAACTGGTTGACGCGGGCTTCCTGGGCAAGAAGACCGGGCGGGGCTTCTTCGATTACAGCGCTGGTGCCGGGAAACCAGCACCCACGACCGAACCAAGCCAAACCCTGCCGGCCGCGCTCAGCATTTGCGGCGATGGCGACACGGCACGCGCATTGGCAGAGCGCCTGTCGGCTGCCGGAGTTGCTTTTGAGCGCAGTACTTCGGCAGATGGCCGCATCGCACAAGTCGGCACCGCGGTGGTCTTTGTGACCGATGGCCGCAGCGCAACACAGCGTGCATCAGACGGTGGAGTGGCCGACACCGTGCTGATCGACCTCGCCATGAACTACCGCACCAACACTCGTATTGCCATCGCCCATGCAGCGCAATGCAGCACGACCGCCGTGTCCAGTGCAACCGCCATGCTGCAGGCAGCCGGCATGAACGTGTCGCGTTTTGCGGATGTGCCCGGACTGGCCGTCATGCGCACGGTGGCCATGCTTGCCAACGAGGCGGCGGATGCCGTCAACCAGGGCGTTTGCACAGCTGCTGCGGCAGACGCAGCCATGCGGCTGGGCGTCAACTACCCCCAGGGGCCATTGGCGTGGGCCAACCAGGCTGGGCCAATCACTATTCGCGATGTGCTCGCCAACCTGGGAGCCAGCTATGGCGAAGACCGTTACCGTATATCGCCGCTGATCCAGCGCCATGTTTTTTCCGGGACCAGACTGCATGACTGACACCAAACCCCAGGTTTCACCTGAAGACGCCCAGGCCCTTGCCGATGAGACTTCACAGGCCATGTGGGCCCGTGACCGCACCGCCCAGGCTCTGGAGATGCGCATTCTTGAGGTGCGGCCAGGCTATGCCAGACTCACCATGCACGTTCGCCAAGACATGGTCAATGGCCACCACATCTGCCACGGCGGCATGATCTTCACACTGGCAGACACGGCGTTCGCCTACGCCTGCAACAGCTACAACAAAAATACGGTTGCTTCGGCCTGCAACATCGACTTTCTGGCCCCGGCGCGCGAGAACGAAACACTGGAAGCAGAGGCCGTAGAACGCTCACAAGCAGGCCGGACCGGCGTCTATGACGTGACCATTCGCACCAGCAGCGGCAAAACCGTGGCACTATTTCGGGGCAAGTCGTATCGCATCCAGGGCGAAGTCATTGCAGGCCTGGAACGGGCCGACCCGGCATCCGCACCCTAGTCCAAGAGCCCACCGCACAGGAGACCCATATGCCCGTCAAACGCCCATCGCCAGGTGATCTGGAACCGATTGAAACAGCCAGCCGAGACGAGATCTCGGCACTGCAGCTTCAGCGCATGCAATGGTCCGTGCGCCATGCCTACGACAACGTACCCCACCACCGACAGGCCTTCGACGCCAAGGGCGTGCACCCGGATGATTTAAAAACTCTGGCCGATTTGGCGAAGTTTCCGTTCATGACCAAGACGGATCTTCGCGACAACTATCCCTTTGGCCTTTTTGCCGTCCCGCGCGACAAGGTCGCTCGTCTGCATGCGTCCTCTGGCACCACCGGCAAATCGATCGTGGTTGGCTACACACTGGAGGATATTGACAACTGGGCCAACCTGGTGGCCCGCTCCATCCGGGCGGCCGGCGGCAGAGCCGGCGATATGCTGCACAACGCCTATGGTTATGGCATGTTCACCGGCGGACTCGGCGCGCATTACGGCGCCGAACGCCTGGGATGCACGGTGGTGCCCATGTCGGGTGGGCAAACTGAGCGACAGGTGCAACAAATTGTCGACTTTCAGCCGCAGATCATCATGGTCACGCCCTCCTATTCCCTGGTGATCGCGGAGGAGTTTGAACGTCTGGGCATCACCCCCGACCAGATCTCGCTCAAGGTCGGAATTTTTGGTGCTGAGCCATGGGGCGAAGGCATGCGCGGGGAGATTGAGCGCAAACTGGGTATCGACGCCATCGACATCTACGGCCTGACCGAGGTCATGGGGCCCGGGGTAGCCTGCGAGTGCATCGAAAGCAAAGACGGTCCCGTGGTCTGGGAAGACCACTTCTACCCGGAAATTATCAATCCGGATACCGGCGAGGTGGTGGCCGACGGGGAAGACGGCGAGCTGGTTTTTACATCCCTCACCAAGCAGGCGTTTCCTGTCATTCGCTACCGCACGCGAGACCTGACCTGCCTGCTACCGCCCACGTCCCGGGCCTTTCGCCGCATGGGCAAGATCAGCGGACGCAGCGACGACATGCTCATCGTGCGCGGTGTCAACGTCTTTCCGACCCAAATTGAAGAGCAAATACTGCGTGACCAGAAACTCAGCGGCAACTACCAGATCTTGCTCACACGCGACGGACACTTGGACAACGTCGAGGTGCGCTGTGAAGTGCAGCGCGAGCTGTCACGCACGCTGAGTCCGTTGCAAATCGATGCGATCTCCAAAGAACTGCAGCACCACATCAAAACCAATGTGGGTATTTCCACGCGGGTCAGCGTGCTGGAATGCGACTCCATTCCCCGCACGCAGACCGGCAAGGCCCGTCGGGTCGTGGATGAACGTCCCAAACAAAACTGAAACACCTCCCTATGACTGAAGCATTTATCTGCGACGCCGTTCGCACACCCATCGGACGCTATGGCGGCGCATTGGCCAGCGTGCGCGCCGATGATCTGGGCGCGATCCCGCTCAGGACCCTGATGGAGCGCAACCCCCAGGTCAACTGGGCAGCAGTTGACGATCTCGTATACGGTTGCGCCAACCAGGCCGGCGAAGACAACCGCAACGTTGCCAGGATGTCCGCGCTGCTCGCGGGCCTGCCGGTCGAGGTGCCCGGCACCACCATCAACCGGCTGTGTGGCTCCGGCATGGACGCGGTGGGTGTCGCGGCACGCGCCATCAAGTCCGGCGATGCCGACTTGATGATTGCCGGTGGCGTCGAAAGCATGACGCGCGCGCCCTTCGTGATGGGCAAGGCGGACAGCGCCTATGCGCGCAATGCCGCGGTTTACGACACCACCATTGGCTGGCGTTTCACCAATCCGCAAATGAAACGGCTCTATGACACGCACTCCATGCCGCAGACGGCCGACAACGTGGCGCAGGAGTTCAACGTTTCGCGTGCCGACCAGGACGCGTTTGCCCTGCGTTCACAACAACGATGGGCAGCGGCCCATGCGGCGGGTCGATTTATTCAGGAAATCGTGCCGGTCCATCTTGCGAACAAGAAGGGCGCCACCACCGTGTTCGACACCGACGAACACCCACGGCCTGAGACGACGCTTGAGATGCTGGCAAAGCTCAAGGGCATTAACGCACCCGAACTCAGCGTGACAGCGGGCAATGCCTCCGGTGTCAACGATGGTGCCTGCGCCTTGTTGCTGGCTTCCGAGACTGCTGCCCAAAAACACGGGCTAACACCCCGTGCGCGGGTCGTTGCGATGGCCTGCGCGGGCGTGTTGCCACGCATCATGGGATTTGGCCCGGCACCCGCTATTCGCCAAGTGCTGGCCAGGGCCGGACTGACGCTGGCGCAGATGGATGTCATTGAGCTCAATGAAGCCTTTGCAGCACAGGGCTTGGCGGTGATGCGCGACCTCGGCCTTGCCGATGACGAGGAGCGGGTCAACCCGAATGGCGGCGCCATTGCCATGGGGCACCCCCTGGGCATGAGCGGTGCACGACTGGTCACAACCGCCAGCTACGAACTGGCACGGCGTGGAGGGCGCTATGCGCTCTGCACGATGTGCATTGGTGTGGGACAGGGAATTGCCCTGATTATCGAGCGCGTCTGATTATTTCAACCTAGGAGACAAAACCATGAAAAAACCGGTCAAAAAACTCATTGCCTGCGCGGCCCTCGCGTTGGGTGCATTTAGCGCTATGGCGGCGGACCCGATCAAGATCGGATCGATCCTGTCAGTCACCGGGCCGGCGGCCTTCCTGGGTGACCCCGAACTGAAAACCCTGCAGATGTACGTCGAGGACATCAACAAAAAAGGCGGCGTGCTGGGCCGCCAGCTGCAACTGGTTCACTACGATGACGGCAGCGATGCCAACAAAGCCAACGGTTTCGCCAAGCGCCTGATTGAAGATGACAACGTTGACATCCTGGTCGGCGGCACCACGACCGGCTCCACCATGTCGATGGCTCCGCTGGTTGAGAAGGCGGGCATTCCCTTCATCTCCCTGGCCGGTGCTGTGGTCATTGTCGAGCCGGTCAAGAAGTTCATCTTCAAGACTCCGCACACCGACCGCATGGCAGCCGAGAAGGTTTTCGAGGACATGAAGAAGCGCAACATCAGCAAGGTGGCGCTGTTCGCTGAGACCAGCGGTTTCGGCCAGTCCGGCAAGAAGGAGACTGAGGCCGTTGCATCCAAGTTCGGTATCACCCTGGTGGCCAACGAAACGTATGGCCCCAAGGACACCGACATGAGCCCGCAGCTCACCAAGATCAAGAACACCGCCGGCGTGCAGGCCGTGTTCATCTTTGGCCTGGGTCAGGGTCCCGCCATCGCCACCAAGAACTACAAGCAACTGGGCATCACGCTGCCGCTGTACCACGCCCATGGTGTTGCCTCTGAAGAGTTCATCAAACTCGCCGGCCCTGCCGCAGAAGGCGTACGCCTGCCCGCCGCCGCCTTGCTGGTGGCCGACAAGCTGGCCGCAAACGACCCGCAAAAGGCTGTGGCCGTTGGCTACACGAAGGCATTTGCTGAAAAGTGGAAGACCGATGTGTCCACCTTCGGCGGCCATGCCTATGACGGCCTGATGATGGCGGTTGATGCCATCAAGCGCGCCGGCGGCACCGACAAGGTCAAGGTGCGTGATGCCATCGAAGCCACCAAAGGCTATGTGGGCACGGGCGGAGTGGTCAACATGTCGGCCACCGACCACATGGGCCTGGACCTGTCCTCGTTCCGTATGCTCGAAGTGAAAAACGGCGACTGGTCGATCGCACAGTAAACGCCACGCCGACTGCGTCCAAGCGCAGTCGGCCCACAAACCATGACAACACCCTACCAAACCCTGCAAATCGAGCGCAGCGATGCTGTGGCGACCGTCTGGATGAATCGACCAGAGGTCTTCAACGCATTTAATGAAACGCTGATCGCCGACCTGACCGGGGCTTTCACGGCGCTCGACGGCGACGCCACGGTGCGTGTGGTGGTGCTGGCTGGAAGGGGCCGCCATTTTTCTGCCGGCGCAGACCTGAACTGGATGCAGCGCGCGTCCTGCGCGTCCCACAGTGAAAATCTGGACGATGCACGTCGCTTTGCTGCCATGTTGCGGCGTCTTTCAACCCTGTCAAAACCCACCATTGCCCGCGTGCACGGCATGGCGCTGGGCGGCGGCACCGGGTTGGCAGCTGCTTGCGATATGGCGGTTGCAGCCGACAACGCGTTGTTTTCAACGTCGGAAGTGCGCTTCGGCATCATTCCGTCGGTGATCAGTCCGTATGTGCTGCGCGCCATTGGGCCCCGTCAGTCCTTGCGATTTTTTCAAAGCGCCGAGCAGTTTTCCGCGCAGCAGGCACTCATGATGGGCCTGGTGAACGAGGTACAACCCTGCGAACAACTGGATGACGGCATCGCGGCCCTCGTCAAATCGCTGGTCGCCGGTGCACCACAAGCCCAAGCTGCCGCCAAGGAACTGATCGCCGCGGTCAGCGGACTCCCCATCGATGCCGCATTGATGGAAGAAACCGCACAACGCATTGCGCGCCAGCGCACCACCGCAGAGGCCAAGGCCGGCATAGGCGCCTTTCTGGAAAAGCGCCGTCCCGCGTGGGCCACGTGATACAGGCCACCACCATCCGTTCAACGCTGTCGCATCTCCACTGACACAGCGCCACCCATTCCAACAGGAGAACCAACCGTATGTACACCCAGTCATTCAATGTGCAAGACAGTACCGGGCTGAAATCTGTCACACCGCCAGCGGTCGAAAACCCTGAAGCGCAAGCCCGCTTTGACCAGAAGATCGACGCCGACGGCAAGATCGAGCCGCAGGACTGGATGCCCGATGGATATCGCAAGACCCTGGTGCGCCAGATCAGCCAGCACGCACACAGCGAAATAGTGGGCATGCTGCCAGAAGGCAACTGGATCAGCCGCGCACCCAGCCTCAAGCGCAAGGCTATTCTGATTGCCAAGGTGCAGGACGAAGGCGGCCACGGCCTGTATCTTTACAGCGCCGCCGAGACGCTGGGCACCAGTCGGGGTCAGATGCTGGATGCACTGCACAGCGGCAAGGCCAAGTACAGCTCCATCTTCAACTACCCGACCCTCAACTGGGCCGATGTGGGCGTGATCGGCTGGCTGGTCGACGGTGCCGCCATCAGCAACCAGATTCCGCTGTGCCGCTGCAGCTACGGTCCGTATGCCCGCGCCATGATCCGGGTTTGCAAGGAGGAATCTTTCCACCAGCGCCAGGGCTATGAGGCGTTGCTCACCATGATGGGCGGCACCGATGCGCAAAAGGCGATGGTGCAAGACGCCGTTAACCGCTGGTGGTGGAAGTGTCTGGCCATGTTTGGCCCGCCCGACGCCGACAGCCCGCACAGCGCGCAGGCCATGCGCTGGGGTATCAAGCGCATCTCCAACGACGATCTGCGCCAGAAATTCATCGACGCGACCGTGCCGCAGGCACGCGTTCTGGGCGTGACCCTGCCCGACCCGGACCTGAAGTGGAACGAAGAACGCCAGCACCATGACTATGGACAGATTGACTGGGACGAATTCTGGTCCACCGTCAACGGCAACGGCCCCTGCAACAAGGAGCGCCTGGCCACCCGTGTGAAAGCCCATAACGACGGCCAATGGGTGCGCGACGCAGCCCTGGCCTATTCCAGCAAGCAACTCAACAAGACACTGAAGGACGCAGCATGAGCAACCCAATCGCACCCTCCACACCCGCCGCGCTGAAAGAATGGCCTCTGTGGGAAGTATTCGTTCGCAGCAAGCAAGGACTCGAACACAAGCACTGCGGCAGTCTGCACGCGGCCGACGCACAGCAAGCCCTGCAAATGGCGCGCGACATCTACACCCGCCGCCAGGAAGGCGTGAGCATCTGGGTGCTGCCTTCGGCCAGCATCACCGCCAGCGCGCCAGACGACAAGGATGCATTTTTCGAGCCCGCCGCCGACAAGATCTACCGCCACCCCACGTTCTATCAAATTCCAGATGAAGTGGGGCACATGTAATGGCACAGCAGCACACAGACTACCTGCTGCATCTGGCGGACAACGCGCTGATCCTGGGCCAGCGCACGGCGGAGTGGTGCGGCCACGGCCCCGTGCTTGAGGAAGACCTGGCACTGGCCAACATGAGCCTGGACCTGATTGGCCAGGCCCGCTTGCTGTACCAGCATGTGGCCGCCCTGCGCAACGACGGCAGCACCGAAGACAGCCTGGCGTATTTTCGGGATGTGCCCGACTTTCGCAACTACACCCTGCTGGAGTTGCCGCACAGCACGGCGCTGGCACCCACCGCAGCGGGAGACCGTGACTACGCCGCAACGATTGCACGCAATTTTCTGTACAGCGCCCTGATGGTTCCGCTGTGGCATGGCCTGCAGGCATCGAAGGACGCACAGCTTGCCGCGATCGCTGCCAAGTCGTTCAAGGAAGCCAGTTACCACCTGCGCCATTCGCGCGACTGGCTGGTGCGTCTGGGTGATGGCACCGATGAATCACACGCCCGCATGCAGCAGGCGCTGGACCACTTTATGCCGTATGTGCAAGAGTTCTGGGCACCCAGCGAGATGGAAGCCGCAGCCGCGCGGGATGGCGTGGGTGTGGACGTAGCCAGCCTGCGCGAGGGCTTTGATGCCATGGTGGATGACGCGCTGGCGGAAGCGACCCTGAATCGCCCCAAAGCAGGCGGCTTTGTGCACACGGGCAAGCACGGCCTGCACTCCGAGCACCTGGGCTTTGTGCTGGCCGAGATGCAAAGTCTGGCCCGCGCGCACCCCCAAGGCGTCTGGTAAGGACCATGCAGACTCTCAACTTGCCCAGCGGGCCAATCGAAGCCGATCAGGCAGGCCATCCACACCGCGCGGTGTGGGCGCTGCTGGAGAGCGTGACCGACCCGGAGATTCCGGTGGTTTCGCTGCGCGAGATGGGAATTTTGAGAGCCGTGCGCGAGGGCAGCAACGGCCTCGAGGTGGTCATAACCCCCACCTACAGCGGCTGTCCGGCCATGGGCCAAATGGAAGACGACGTGAAAGCTGCACTGGCCAAAGCCGGCGTCGCGGCACGGGTGGTCACACAGTTGGCGCCGGCATGGTCGACCGACTGGATGACACCGCAGGCCCGCAGCAAACTGCGTGCCTATGGCATTGCACCACCGCCTGAAGGCAGCGCCGCGAGTGCATGTGCGCACTCTGCAGGAGCCATCAACGTGGTGCAATTTGCTCCTCAAAAGATAGCGCGCCACACAGCACCTGCGGTGGCTTGTCCGCAATGTGGCTCTGAAAACACGACGGAGACTTCGCACTTTGGCTCCACTGCCTGCAAGGCTCTGTACAAGTGCCTGGACTGCCTGGAACCGTTTGACTATTTCAAACCCTATTGAACAACCGCATCAACCCCCATACAAACGCCATGTCTACGCCCCACTTTGAAACACTCACCGTCAAATACGTCAACCCGGAGGCCGCAGGCTCAGTCGCTGTTACCTTTGACGTCCCGCCAGCAGCCCGCGCGACATTCCAGTTTGAACCGGGCCAATATCTGACCCTGCGCGCCACGGTCAACGGCCAGGACGTGCGACGCAGCTACTCCATCAGCAGTGCGCGCAGCCGCCTGAACACCGCCGGAGAACTCGAAATCGGCATCCGCCAGGTGAGCGGTGGTCTGTTCTCCAACTGGGCGGCCACCTCACTGAAAGCAGGCGACACCCTCAGCGTCATGGCACCGGACGGCCGCTTCACCGTGCGCAAGCAGCGCGCAATCCACCGTGTGGGATTTGCTGCCGGATCGGGCATTACCCCCATTCTTTCCATTGTGGCGAGCACGCTGGAAGAGCAGCCCGGATCCAAGTTCACGCTGGTACTGGGTAACCGGCGCATGTCCAGCGTGATGTTCAACGAAGCCTTGCAAGACCTGAAAGACCGCTACCTGGACCGCCTCACGCTGATCCATATTTTGTCCAGCCAGGCCCAAGAGGTCGACTTGCTGCAGGGCCGCATCGATGCCGACAAGGTGCGCGCCATCATCGCCGCGTTTCTTCCCGTGGCCAGCATGGACGAGGTGTTCATTTGTGGCCCGGAGGCCATGATCGACTCGACCGAAAAGGCGCTGGTCGAAGCCGGCGTGCCCGCCGGCCGTGTCTACACCGAGCGTTTTTCCAGCTCGACTCCTGTGACCCAGACCAGCGCAAGCGCTGCACAGAAGGGTGCCCAGACAGGCAAACAGACAGCCATCACCATCGTGGTGGACGGCAAGCGCCATGAGATCACCATGGGCTCCCATGAACGCATTCTGGATGTCGCCCTCAACGCCGGGTTGGACCTGCCGTTTTCCTGCCGCGGCGGTGTCTGCTGCACCTGCCGCGTCAAGGTCATGGAAGGCACGGTCGCCATGGACAAGAACTTCGCTTTGGAGCCCTGGGAAATGCAGCAGGGCTTTGTGCTGAGCTGCCAGGCCCACCCGACCAGTGAGCGGGTGGTGGTGAGCTACGACGAGCGGTAAAAGCAGGGGCATCTGGGGAGCCAGCGATGCGCTGGCTCTACCGGACATAATTGGAGCCCATGACCCCGCATCCCCCATTCACCGAGCCAGCCACCCCCCGTGCGCCCATTGGGGCCATGATTCTGGCCGCCGGCCGCGGCGAACGCATGCGCCCTTTGACCGATGCCACGCCAAAGCCCTTGTTGCGCGTGCAGGACAAGCCGCTGATGCAGTGGCAGATGGAAGGGTTGGCGCGCAGCGGCATTACCCAGGCCGTGATCAACACGGGTTGGCTGGGGCAGCAGATTTCACAGACATTTGGTAGTGATTTTGGCCTCCAGCCCCCGTCAGACGGGCGCAAGGCGCTACAAAATCAGGAGCATCTTGCACTGTATTACTCACACGAGGAGCTGGACTTCGGTGCCGCACTGGAAACCGCCGGCGGCATTGCACGCGCACTTCCGATGCTCGGCGACATCTTCTGGGTCATGGCGGGCGATGTGTTTGCACCCGACTTTGCGTTCAGCCCCAGCGCGGTGGATGCCTTTGCGGCAGGCGACAAGTTGGCCCACATCTGGCTCGTAGCCAACCCCGCGCACCACCCCGCAGGCGACTTTGGTCTGGAACCGT
>JAIPDC010000107.1 GCA_021737865.1 Rhodoferax sp. | reverse complement strand
TGGACAAGCGCCGCAGCGCCAACGTAGTCAGCAGCGAACACCTGGTCGCAGGCGACGTCAAGAACACCACGGTGCTGCTGATTGACGATCTGATTGCCGGTGGTGAAACCATGCGCCGCGCTGCAGCGGCGCTCAAACAGGCCGGCGCCCACAAGGTCGTTGGCTTTGCCGCCCACGGACTCTTCACCGATGGCGCTGCCGATGTGCTCGTCGATGAATGCATCTCCGAACTGGTGGTTGCCGACAGCGTTCCGCCATTTCGATTAGCTGAAGACGCGTCCGTGCGCAACAAACTCACTTTCGTATCCAGTGCGCCATTGTTCGCCTATGCCATAACGGCCTGCCGCGCTAAAGGCTCGACTTGAATGCACTGCAGGCCTGCAGCGCGTGGCTGACATAGCGCCGGGCCAGGGGCGCCCACTTCCCGGGCGAGCGTGGCACCGGGTCCAGCAAGTGCGCCATGGAAAGTCGTGCGCGCAACAGCGCCCGGTGTGCCGTGTACAGATGCACCAGAGCAGGCGGTGGCAGGTCGTTCAGCGCCCTTGAAACCCCTTCTATGGTGCGCGGACCTATCCATTGCGCTCCAGCCACTGCGCATTCCAGGCCCAGGTAAGCCAGTTCGTCAAACGGATCAACCTGACGTAATTGGGCATTGAATTCCAGACAATCGATGACCACCGGCGGACGGGTCAAAAAAATATGATCCGGTCGCAGATCACCATGGCCATCCAGCACACGGTGGTCTGCCGCACGTGTGCGCAACAGCGGCGCACCCTGGGTAAGCACTGCGTCGAGCCGGTCCATGGCCCGCGCGGCGTCCTTGATCTGACACGGTGGCTGCAGCAGCACCGCGCGGTTCGCTGCCTGCGCGCAGTGAAAGGAGCGCAGGTAGTTCTCTTCACTAACTTGTACAACCTCGGTAGCCTTGTAGAACGCGCCCAACCGGTATGCCAGCGCATCAATTGCCCGCTCGTCCACGGCATGGGTGGCAATGGCTTGCAGCAACACCTGGTCGCGGTGCAGCCGGCGCATCACAACCAGCCAGTCAACCGTCTCCGCGCCCGGTGTGCGCTGTGCCTCCGACACCAGTGACAATCTTCCTTCGCATTTCTGCAGCGCAAGCACGCCCAGATACACACCCGGTGCCAGGCGTGCATTCAGCCTGACTTCTTCCCTGCAACTGTGCTCGCGCCCGGCAACGGTGCTGAAGTCGAGAAAAGGAAAGAGCACGGGCTTTTTCAGCTTGTAGACCCGCGTGCCGATCAGAAAGACCCACGACATATGGGTTTCGACACACTCCACAGGCAGACCGGTTTTTCCGTAGGCTTGCGCTGTTTGCAGGAACTTCAACTTGGCATCAGAATCGATCACTGCAAGCCACCCCGAAAACAGACCCGCCAGCCTTTTCAGGGGCTGGCGGTGGTTGTGGGAACCCCGGGTTAGTTTGTCACGCTAACACGTCTGGGGACGTTCCCATCCGTCCTGATGCTAGGCACCAGAACTTGGCTCAATTGCTTGACCCCCCCAACTCTGCACCCCATCGTCCACCTTCGCGAACCGCGTGAAGCACGAGTTCACTGTAATTTGGCGCGCAAAAATGCGGTTGCGAATTCTCAAAAATTTGAACAGGCACGCGGTGCAAGCAGGCCAAACGCCAGCCTCGAGAATGCGCGACACTAGCGGAAAACTGCAGCCCTCGTGCAGCACACCTTATTGAGCTATCCAATTTATAGCAATGAAACTCTGCATCCTTGACAACGACATTCTCGACGGCCATCTGGCCGAGGCTTACTCCAGCTTTGGAGCCCTGTTCATCCGCCTGTTCGAGGGCGCCGGGGCCGACTGGGACATGGAGGTGTTCAATACCCAACTGGGTCAGTACCCCGCATCGTTTGACGACTTTGACGCCGTGCTGCTGACCGGAAGCCGGGCCGACTCGTTTTCTGATGCGCCCTGGGCAGTTGAACTGCGCGGGCATGTCACAGCTCTGCTGGATGCCCGTAAAAAGATGGTGGGCGTCTGTTTTGGCCACCAGCTCATTGCCCTGTGCATGGGCGCCGCAGTGGGCCGCGCACCACAAGGCTGGGGTGCCGGGCGCATGACCTACGACTGGCACCGCCCTGAACTGCCCCACTGCGCCGGACGCACCCAAATTGCGCTGCTGGCAAGCCACCAGGACCAGGTGTTTGAGTTGCCACCCGGTGCCAGTCTGGTCGCAAGCAGTTCCTTTTGTCCGGTCGCCGCCTTCACCGTCGGTGAGGAGGTCTTTTGCATCCAGCCACACCCCGAATTTGAAACTGAAATCAGCGCCTATTTGATGGACAAGCGCCGTGACTTGTTAGGCGAAGAGAAATACGCCGCCGCAAGGGCCAGCCTGCGGCTTGACCATGAGGGCCAGCACATCGCGCGCATGATTATGACCTTTTTGGAAAATCCTGGCGCCTAAAAAAACCGTGCCAAACCGGATGCATATTTTGATGGACCTGGACTGAACAGCATGTGCCTGATTGCCTGGAACTGGCAGCCCCACAGCCAGACGCCGCTGCTGTTGCTCTCCAACCGCGACGAGTTTTATGCACGCCCGGCACAAGCGCTGCACTGGTGGGGTCACGCCCCCAATGGGGCAGAGGTCCTGGCCGGTAAAGACCTGCAGGCAGGCGGCACCTGGCTGGGGGTCAGCCGTAGCGGGCGTCTGGCCGCACTGACCAACTACCGCACACCAGAACCGGCGCGCACCAACACATCCTCGCGTGGTGAGCTGGTTGCCAATTTTTTGCAGGATCACACCACTGCTGAATCATTTCTAAACCAGCTGACCCGCCACACCGATGACTACAACCCCTTCAATCTGCTGGTGTTCGACGGGCAGAGCTTCATGGGACTGGAAAGCCGTGGCTCCACGGTTATTGCCATGGAACCCGGTATAGGGGCAGTCTCCAACGCCCACTTCCAGACTCCGTGGCCCAAGCTCACGCGGCTCACACGCGGGTTGGCATCGAAAATTGAACAAGGCCAGAGCAACACCTCCGATTTGCTTGCCCTGCTGCACGACCAAAAAATAGCCGCCGATGCCGATTTACCGCAAACCGGCATTGCGCTTGATCTGGAACGCATGCTATCGGCCACGTTTATCACTTCACCCGCATATGGCACGCGTGCCTGCAGCGTCGTGGCCATCCACAATGATCACACCGAGTTCACCGAACAAGTCTTCGGCGCAGAGGGCCTGCTGGGCCAAAGCCAGCACCACTTTGCTATCGTGAATCGGGTAATTCGATCTTCACTTCCAGCACTTCCAGGTTGTCCTGACGCTCAAGATTCACCTTGATGTCGGCCGGATTGATCTTGATGTATTTACTGATCACCGCTACCAGCTCTGCCTGCAGCGCCGGCAAATAATCCGGCTCGGCAGCATTGCGGCCGCTGCGCTCGTGTGCCAAAATTATCTGCAAACGCTCTTTGGCAACACTGGCAGTTTTTTTCTTCTCACCAATGAAAAACGAGAGAAATGACATGGCTTATTTCCCCCCGAAGAGTCGCTTCAAGAGCCCCTGTTTCGGAGCTTCCGTAAACCGCATGGGTTTATCGGCACCCAAGAAACGGTCAATAACATCCTTGTAGGCTTCGGACACATCGCTGCCTTGCATATGTACCGCCGGCACACCCTGATTGGATGCCTGCAGCACCGATTCGCTCTCGGGAATCACTCCAATAAGCTTGATGCGCAAAATGTCCTGGATGTCATCCAGAGACAGCATTTGTCCCTGGTCCACGCGGGCCGGGTTGTAGCGGGTAATGAGCAAATGCTCTTTGATCGGGTCAGCCCCTTCGATGGCCCGCTTGGTCTTGCTGGCCAGCATGCCCAAAATTCGATCGGAATCGCGCACTGACGACACTTCCGGATTGGTCACCACCAGCGCCTCGTCGGCAAAGTGCATGGCCATCAGGGCACCGGTTTCAATGCCAGCAGGTGAATCACAAACAATAAATTCAAAATCCATGGCGCTCAAATCGGCAAGAACCTTTTCAACACCCTCCTGGGTGAGCGCATCCTTGTCGCGGGTTTGCGATGCTGCCAGCACATACAGGTTGTCGCACTGCTTATCCTTGATCAGGGCCTGATTCAAATTGGCCTCACCTTGAATCACGTTGATCAGGTCGTACACCACGCGACGCTCACAACCCATGATCAGGTCCAGGTTGCGCAGGCCCACATCAAAATCGATCACCGCTGTCTTGTGCCCACGCATTGCAAGACCGGTTGCAAAACTGGCACTGGTTGTGGTCTTGCCCACTCCACCCTTGCCCGACGTAACCACAATAATTTTTGTCATATTCCTAGCGACTTCCCAATGAAACTTTCTTGCCAGACGTGCTGGACCTGCCTCAACTACTCAAGGCCTCAATAATCAATTTATCCAGCCCGTCATTGCTCAAACGAACCTGTGCCGCCTTGCCGTGAACCGCCGGGTCGAATGCATTTTCACTGGTACGGTAGACACCAGCAATCGACACCAACTCGGGCTCCAGACAGAGCGAAAAAATACGCGCTTTGGTGTTGCCCCGCGCACCCGCCATGGCCTTGCCACGCAGCGGCGCATAGACATGTATATTGCCATCGGCCGCCACTTCAGCACCTTGATTGACCATGGCTAACACCACCAGATCACATCCCCGGGCATAGATTTTTTGACCCGAGCGCAGCGGCTTGTCCACCACCATCGTCCCTGGCCCCGCTACCTCACGCACCACTTCATGCACAACCTCACGAACGGTTTGCTGAACCGGCACCGGTTTTTCATCTTCCGATGCCGGTCGGTGCCGGTAGACTTCTGGCGGCGCCTCCACAAGACCAACTGCCAGCGCTGCAGCCATCGCCTCGGCACTGGCACCTCGCACTGCAACCGGCACCAAACTGCAAGACCTGAGCACTTTCAACAATGGAACCAGATCAAAAACCGGTGTGTTTGCATCGAGGTGCGAAAAATCAATCACCAGCGCGTCGTGATCGAAAAAATCAGGGCTTTCACCACTGGAACCAAACTTTTGAATTACATCCGCTGCGACTACTCCCATGTCACTGGATCTCAGATGCAGCGCGACCAACGGCAATTGGGCACTTTTTATTTCAAAAGAAACAGACATGAAAAAAACGGAAGCGGGGAAAGAGAATATAAAAAGTTGAAGCCAACCGGAAGTCGGCGAATCTTACTTGATTAGCGCCCCAAAACTGGCAGTGAACAACTTCTTTTGAGGTGTTCACTTTAAAGTGACAAAGGCGTTTAACAAGTTTTTCTTTTCTGGTTGACTTTGCCTGTCTTATCTTCTTAAAGTCTTATTTATAAGATAGTAGTAGTAGATAAGGGAGGCACTTTGGTGTGTACAAGCCCGATTTCTTCATATAAATCAAGGGTTTTAAGGTGCTCAACCCCTGTGCGCTACCCTGCTTCACTGGATGTTCATCAAGATGAA
The DNA here is from genome assembly GCA_021737865.1 of Rhodoferax sp. Classification (GTDB taxonomy): domain Bacteria; phylum Pseudomonadota; class Gammaproteobacteria; order Burkholderiales; family Burkholderiaceae_C; genus Allorhodoferax. The sequence continues at coordinate 6,212 of JAIPDC010000107.1, read as the reverse complement.
CAACTTTGATGGATTGAGCATGTCTGTGGATAACCGGTGATTTATGCCAGAACTATCCACAGCTTTTTGCCTTGACAGAACAGAAAAAAGTTCGGTGTAGAGTCCACCTATATGAAACTGCTTTTGCGTATTTTTGGCGTACTCCTGTTGGCGTGTTTTGTTTTTGCTGTGGCAGGATTTTTGGCAACCTGGGCGCCTGATCGGTCCGTGCAGCAATTGGCGGAAAAGTGGGCCAAACCACCCTCCCAGTTTTTGGATATCCGCGGCATGAAGGTGCATTTGCGTGACGAAGGCCCGCGTGATGATCCGTTGCCTATTGTTTTATTGCATGGAACATCCTCCAGTTTGCACACCTGGGATGGATGGGTCAGTGGTCTTGCAGACCAGCGCAGGGTTATACGGTTTGACCTTCCCGCTTTTGGGCTGACCGGCGCCGATCCTGACAATGACTACTCCATTGATGCCTATGTACGTCTCGTGGGTGCCGTGGCAGACCAACTGGGGTTAAAAAGTTTTGTATTGGCGGGCAATTCATTGGGTGGGCAAGTTGCCTGGAATGCAGCGTTGGCCATGCCACAACGCATCAAAAAATTGGTTTTGATTGATTCCGCAGGTTATGCTTTTCAGCCAATATCAGTTCCCATTGGTTTTGCAGTGGCGCGTGCACCCGGTTTACGGGTTCTGATGGAGTATGTTCTGCCCCGGGGTGTTGTCGACGCTAGCGTACGCAATGTGTATGGAGACCCTGGCCGGGTCACTCCAGAACTGATAGACCGCTATTACGAGTTAACTTTGCGCGCTGGCAACCGAAAGGCTTTGGCGATTCGTATGGATCAACGCCTCAGTAGCGACGAATCCGTGATTAAAACCCTAAAACTGCCCACCTTGATAATGTGGGGTGCCAAAGACAGATTGATTCCGCTGCAGAATGCCAAGCGGTTCGAGTCTGATATTGTGGGGTCCCAACTGGTTGTTTTTGAAAACTTGGGCCATGTTCCGCAAGAAGAAGACGCTCAGAGCACAACGGAGGCATTCAAGGCCTTTTTAAAGTTGCCCTAAAGCTGCATCGATTCCTATGTTCTTAATGATGGTTAAATGGTGGCAGAGCACCGTGAAATCAGCGTATTAAGCTATTTGTTTTATAGCAGGTGTTAGTGATGAGTGAAAAAAAACCATTTGAAATTGCACGTGAAACGCTCAAGCAGCTGACCACCCAAAAACTGGTTCCAACACCGGCAAATTACCAGGCCATTTACAACGAAATTGCGGGTGTTCCCGTGGTTGCGCCGTTTCCGGCTGATAGCCTGCGCGACATCGCAAAATCGCTACCTGTCAAAACACCGGGCCAACAAAAGCAGCGCGGTTTGTTGGAATATGCCATTGACCGGTTGAACTGGGACGGTGTTAAGTCGGCTTTGGTGGCTTACGGAAGTTTTTCACCGTTGACAGGAGGTGACGATGTGCCTGCATCGGTTGCGAAGGTGCCAGTGAGCACTGCCGCACCGGCACTGACCAATGAATTTTTGGGTCAGATGGGACGTCTGATCGAGCACACCCAACCCGCGTTGGGAACCGATGACGAGCGGTTTGGCGAACTCACCAAAAAGCTGCTCATCGCGTTGAAGCAATCGGGTTCGGATGTCTTTGCGCTCAAAACCATGCTGGTCAGTTACAGCGACCGGGTTTCCTTTGTTGCAGAAGATCAGGCAGAAATCAAAAAGACGCTGCTCAAACTGCTGCATCTGGTGTTTGAAAATATTGCTGATCTGAGCCTTGATGAGCAGTGGTTGCAAGGGCAGATGGAAGCCTTGATGAGTGCGGCTACCCCGCCGTTGACTTTGCGGCGTCTGGACGATGTGGAACGTCGGCTGAAAGACGTTATTTTCAAGCAAAAAGATGCCAAGGAACGTGCACAGCAAGCGCAGAACGAGATGCGCGAGATGCTGGCCATGTTTATTGACCGGTTGTCCGATATGGCCAAGTCCACGGGATCGTTTCACGAGAAGTTGGAAGAAAACGCTCGGCAGATTGAACAGGCTAAATCAATTTCCGAGATTGCCCCTGTGCTCAAGGAGGTAATCAGTGCGACGCGCAACATGGCTGCTCAGAGCAAGACGTCCAGTGAAGAGTTGCAGACCATGCGTGAAAGGGCTGACCAGACCGATGCCGAAATGGTCAAATTGCACCAGGAACTCGACCGCGTAAGCACCCAGGCGCGGCATGACCCGTTAACCGGCGCTCTCAACCGCAAAGGACTTGATGAAGCGGTAGACCGTGAAATGTCCAGCGTACGCCGCAAAGACACCCCCTTGTGCGTAGCATTGCTGGATATCGACAATTTCAAAAAACTCAACGACACATTGGGCCACGCCGCTGGCGATGTGGCGTTGACCCACCTGGCCACCGTTGCGCGCGACTGCATGCGCCCACAGGACACACTGGCCCGCTATGGTGGTGAAGAGTTTGTTATTCTGCTGCCCGATACACCGCTGGAAAAAGGCATTGAGGCCATGACGCGGCTACAGCGGGAACTGACTAAAAAGTTTTTTCTGGCGGGTGCCGAAAAGGTGCTGATCACCTTCAGTGCAGGTGTGGCGCAATTGGCCGCCGATGAAACAGGGGCCGATGCCATCAAACGGGCTGACAAGGCCATGTATCTGGCCAAGCGCGCAGGCAAGAACCGTGTGGTAGGAGGTTGACAATGGCGTATCTGATTGCTGGTCTGATCATTTTTCTGGCCGTACATTCGGTCCGCATCGTGGCCGACGATTGGCGCACCAAAACGCTGAAAAATGTGGGTGAGAGTGCCTACAAAGGCATGTACTCGGTCCTGTCAGTAGCGGGATTTGCGTTGATCATTTACGGTTTTGGCGTTGCGCGTGAAACACCGGTGGTTTTGTGGACACCGCCTGTGGCCATGCGCCATGCGGCTTCCCTGCTGACTCTGATCGCCTTCATCTTGCTGGCGGCGACCTATGTGCCCCGCAACGCAATCAAGGCCCGTGTTCACCACCCCATGGTGCTGGGGGTGAAATTCTGGGCGTTGGCCCATTTGCTGGCGAACGGCCAGTTGGCACAGATGCTGCTATTTGGATCATTCCTGGCCTGGGCCGTGCTGGACTTCATCGCATCGCAACGCAGGGATCGCGCAACAGGCACCCAGTACGCCGCCGGAACATTGCCCGCAACGGCACTGACCATTGCAGCCGGCGGCCTTGCCTGGATGGTATTTGCGCTGCACCTGCACGGCTGGCTGATTGGGGTGCGGCCGTTTGGATAGAAACCTACTTGTTCTCCATGTACCACTGGATGATGAACTTGGCGACAAAGCCCACCATCCCGAACGCCAGCCCGAGAAATATCACGAACGTACCGAATTTTCCGGCCTTTGACTCCCAGGCCAGGTGCCCGATGATGAACAGCATGTAGAGCATGAAGCCTCCCACCCCAAAGGTGAGACCAAAGCCGGCGATCTGTTCTTCTGAATAACCAAACATCAGTGTGTTCCGTGTCCGTTGGACGGTGTTGGCATGGATTCATGGGTGGGAAAGGTCGATGCATCCACCAGATCACGGTAAGCGTGCCAACTGGCGTGACCCAGCATCGGAATAACGAAAATCAAACCCAGCAACAGCGAGCCCAGGCCGAGCAGCGTGAAGACCATGATCAGTGCCGCCCACAAGGCCATGGGCATGGGGTTGACCATCACGGTTTGCCAGCTGGTTAACACCGCCTGCATGAGCGTGACACGCCGGTCCAGCAGCAAGGGCATGGAGACCACGCTGGAGGCAAACAGCGGGGCGGCCATCACGCCACCCATGGCCAGCCACAACTCAAACAGCCAGCCATCCTCGGCCAGCACCACGTGGTGCACAAAGTCCAGCGGTCCCAGGATGGGTGCCGGTGCCAGCAGGGTAATGAGGGCGGCGGACGTCAAAACCCAGCCGGTTGCCGCCAACGCCAGCAGGGCGCCAAACTGCACCATGCACCAGTAGTCATTGCCCCATTTATTGAAGTGGTTGTTTTGCCAGTTGAGCCAGGTCTTGGTGACCACGCTGAGGTTGGCTGTTTCACCGCGCTCCAGCGCACGGCTCAGAGCGTACAAGCTGGTGGCCAATACCGGCGCGATCACCATAAAACCTGACAGTGCGCCGGCCAGCAGCCAGAACCGGCTCTGTGCGATGGCCACAATGGCAGCGCCCACAATGGCCAATGCCAATCCATGTGCAAAGCTGATCCAGCCCACCTGGGTCATGTCGCGCCAGCCATAGACCAGCCATACCAGTGGACGCCAGGGCGTGATGGTGCGTACGGTGGGAAGTGGGGCTTCGGTCAAGGGCATGGTTGGGTGGCGCGTGCGTGGCGCAGTGTAGGACTGCGGACACTATAGCGCCTTGATGTCAGTCAATCGACTCGGTCGATTGACTGAAGGGTAAGGGAGTTATTCCTTGATCGCAGATACGGTTTTCGAAGCGCGATTGTATTTAAGGGTCAGCGTGTTGATTTCGCACAGGTCAAGCCCCTCCCAGACCACCTCTGTGTCGCCCTTGTCGAAGACCACTTGCAAGTCTTGTTCACAGTTTGCCGAGTCTTTGAATTTAATCAGGCGCGATTTACCGTTTGCCAAATCACCCTCGCCAAGGCGATCATTGCCCCAGCTTTTTGCGTTTGCGGGTGACAGATAGACTTCGCTGATCGTGTACCCGGTGCCATTTACAAGTGTGAAGTCGGCGTCACCGGCAATTGCACCTATGCTGGAAAGTGAAACCGAAACAATACCGACCAATGTCCAAAATTTACGCATCATGAATCCCTGAAAAAATAATAATTAGGTAAGCCCAGCCAAAACCCAGTTTGGGCATGCCTATGTGAGCGGTCAAAGTCGGGCCGACGGGGAATCCGTCAGGCCTCTCGCTCTCGGTAAGTATCGCTGCATTTTTTCGCGTGGTGCTGGTGACTGCAAGCGCACCAACGATCCAGTCGGCGCCCATTCATAATGCAGCTTTTACAAAAATAGACCACCTATGCCACGCCCCATACTCGACGAATCGCATATCCATCCATCTATTCGTGAACGGGTGGCCGGCCACCAGCAGGCGATCGTCATGGAGGTGCAAAGTGCTATTGACCGGCATGCCGTGGTGGTGATTGGCATGGGGCTCAATCCCTTCCCGAAGAAGGCGCGCAAGCTGCTGGATGCGGCCGGAGTTGCGCATCACTACATGGAGTACGGCAACTATTTCAATATGTGGCGTGAGCGCAATGCACTGAAATTGTGGACCGGATGGCCCACGTTTCCCATGGTCTTCGTGAAAGGCACCCTGGTTGGGGGTGCCAATGATCTCCAGAAATTGATCGCCAGCGGAGAACTCAAGGCCCTGCTGGCCTGATCCTACTTACCCATGCCAGGGCACTGACCGCCACCTCGGTGACCGCCCTGATGGGCACCCATACGGGCATGTTCAGCATCAAACACCTTTTTTTGCTCGGCTGTGAGGGTTGAATAGAGTGCCTTGGTGGCCTCCTCGCGCTTGTCCATGGAGGCGTTCATGGCGGTCATGCGCTCGGTGCGCATGGCATGCATCTTGTCAATGCGCTCGGGGGTGGTCAGCTTGTCCATCTCGGCGCGGTCCGGGCGCTTGTGGTCCATGGCTGCCGGAGGTTTCATGGCTGCGGTGAAGGAGGTCCAGGCGCTTTCCTGTTCGCCGGTGATCTTCAGTTTTGCTTTCAGATCGCCCAGGCGTTTGGTCATCATGGCCTCCATCTTGGCAGGGTCCATTTTTCCACGCATGCCCATCTTTGCGCCTTGCTGCATGGGGCCGCTGGCGCCCATCATGGGCCCGCCTGCCGGACCCTGGCCCATCGGTTGCGCAAATGTGGCAAAACCAGCGCTTGCAAGCAGGCCTGCGATGAGAAGAGATTTGAAACTGGATTTCATGGTGATTTCCTTTAAGGTAGCTAGTGTCTGACGCGGACATTGCGATCAGGCTGGTTGTTAGTGTGCAGGCCCACTGTATCGGTCGTATTGCGGCAGGATAAGGCTTTGTAAAGTTGCTGAGAATTTGCCCCCACGCTTGCGTTGACAATAGCCCCTCACGCGAAAATCCCATCGTAATAAAAGGCAATGCAGTGTTCAAGAATTTGATGATTTACCGCCTGGTGTCAGGCTGGCCCACCTCGGTGGAACCTCTGGAAGATGCTCTGGGCAAGGC
>JAIPDC010000106.1 GCA_021737865.1 Rhodoferax sp. | reverse complement strand
GTGTGGCAGCGATGTCGTTGTGTTGACGCAATGACGACAAGAGGGCTGCCACTGCCATGAAGAATTCTTCCCTGTTTGAGCGAACAAGCAGCGCATGGGGTCGGCGTGCTGTCATCGGTGTGCCGATGGTCTTTTTGTTGTTGGTGTTTCTGTTGCCTTTTTTGGTTGTTTTCAAGATCAGCCTGTCCGATATGGAAGGCGTGGCATTCAAGGATCTTGTTACGTGGTCTGATGGCACCGTTCACTTTCACATTAAGGTGGACAACTATTTCAGCCTGGTGCAAGACGCACTGTATTTTCAGACCTACGTGAGCTCTGTCAAATTTGCGGCCATCACGACCGTCATTTGCCTTTTACTTGCCTATCCGTTTGCGTATTTCCTGGCGCGCAGCCCGGCGGACAGGCGTCCGGCATTGCTGATGCTGGTGATGTTGCCGTTTTGGACCTCGTTTCTGCTGCGCGTATATGCCTGGAAGATGCTGCTGGCAGATGCCGGTGTTTTCAACAACATGGCCATCGCGATGGGGCTGATTGCGGAGCCCATCAAGATGATGAACACCCCGTTTTCCATGGTGTTGGGCATGGTCTACACCTACTTGCCCTTCATGATCTTGCCGCTGTACGCGAACCTGGTGAAGATGGACTTGCACTTGCTTGAAGCCGCTATGGATCTGGGTGCGACACCTTTGCAGGCATTCTGGCGAATTACGGTTCCCTTGTCCCGCAGCGGCATTGCTGCGGGCTCCATGCTGGTTTTCATTCCCTGTGTCGGCGAGTTTGTGATTCCTGAACTGCTGGGCGGGCCGCAAACCCTCATGATTGGACGCGTCCTGTGGGATGAGTTTTTCAGTAACAACGATTGGCCCATGGCGGCGACGGTTGCCGTGGTTATGGTGTTGCTCATCATTGTGCCGGTGGCGCTGTTCAGCAAATCGCGTGCGGAGGCCAGCGTATGAGCGCGAATGCAGGCCGCATCACGTCGCGCATCTGGATCGGGGCGATCTTTCTCTTTTTGTACTTGCCCATCCTCACCCTGGTCATACTGAGTTTCAACGCCAGCCCTATTGTGACCCAATGGGGTGGCTGGTCCTTGCGCTGGTATGCCGAATTGGCCAACGACACGGAGATCGTTAACGGATTTGTGTTGTCGCTCGAAATTGCGTTTTTGACCGCATGCTCATCCGTGGTCTTGGGCACGTTGGCGGCCTTCTCGCTGCATCGCTTCAAACGATTCCCCGGGCGCACGTTGTTTGCCGGCATGGTGAACTCTCCACTGGTCATGCCGGAAGTCATTATCGGCTTGTCGTTACTGCTGATGCTGGTCTCGGTACAGCGGATGTTTGGCTTCCCTGAGCGAGGACTGGCCACTATCTGGTTGGGCCATACCTTACTCGGAATGGCTTACGCTACCGTGGTTGTGCAATCGCGTTTGCAGGAGATGAGTCCACAACTTGAGGAGGCCGCACAGGATTTGGGCTGCAGGCCCATCCAGGTGTTCTTGCTGGTGACGCTGCCACTTATTGCACAAGCCATTGGTTCAGCATGGCTGCTGACCTTTACGCTGTCGCTGGATGACGTCGTGCTGTCGGCGTTTTTGACGGGTCCTGGCTCCACCACCATGCCTATCACGATTTTCAGCCGTGCCCGACTGGGTTTGAGTCCCAGCGTCAATGCGGTGGCAACGTTGACGGTTGCCGTGGTCAGCGTGGGAGTTTTGGTTGCGAGCGTGATGATGTCACGCGCTGAACGGCGCAGGGCGCAAGAAATGGCTGCGGCTTATCGCGCAAGTTAGCAAATTTTGCACTTTCGGTTCGATTTTTTCATGATGGATTTTTACGTTTCATAATATGAATTCCCCACTGAAAATCCGCAAAATATTTACAAAAATCATGTCTTATATAAGACATAAGATGTATTCTTGGTCTTATAGAAGACTAGAATAAACTCGTAGCCTGAAACACTAAACGGTTCAGGCACTGTTTTTTTAACCTACGGAGTGATTCCATGACTACCCAGACCCGTGAACAGCAAATCGCCGCCCTTGAAAAAGACTGGGCAACCAACCCACGCTGGAAAGGCATCAAGCGCGGATACACAGCAGCCGATGTAGTGCGCCTGCGCGGATCGTTGCAGGTGGAGCACACCTTGGCCCGCCGCGGTGCAGAAAAGTTGTGGGATCTGGTGAACAACACGCCTTACGTCAACTGCCTGGGTGCACTGACCGGTGGACAGGCCATGCAACAGGTCAAGGCTGGCGTGAAAGCCATTTACCTGTCCGGCTGGCAAGTCGCTGCCGACAACAACGAATATTCCGCGATGTACCCTGACCAGTCCCTGTACCCAGTGGACTCGGTGCCAAAGGTGGTGGAGCGCATCAACAATTCGTTCGCCCGTGCAGACGAAATCCAGTGGTCCAAAGGTGTTGGCCCTGGCGACAAGGGTTATATCGATTACTACGCCCCCATCGTTGCTGATGCAGAAGCCGGTTTTGGCGGCGTGTTGAACGCTTACGAATTGATGAAAGCCATGATCCGCGCGGGTGCGGGTGGTGTGCACTTTGAAGACCAGTTGGCGTCGGTGAAGAAGTGCGGTCACATGGGTGGCAAAGTTCTGGTTCCTACAACCGAAGCCTGCCAGAAGCTGATCGCGGCCCGTATGGCTGCCGACGTGTATGGCGTGCCCACACTGGTGATTGCCCGTACCGATGCCGAAGCTGCTGACCTGTTGACCAGCGATTACGATGCCAACGACAAGCCTTTCCTGACCGGTGAGCGCACTGCTGAAGGCTTCTACAAGACCAAGAAGGGTCTGGATCAGGCCATTTCCCGCGCAGTGGCCTACGCCGAGTACGCCGATCTGGTGTGGTGCGAGACCGGCACGCCTGACCTGGAGTTCGCCAAGAAGTTTGCCGATGCTGTGCACGCCAAGCATCCTGGCAAGTTGCTGGCTTACAACTGCTCGCCATCGTTCAACTGGAAGAAGAATCTGGACGACGCGACCATTGCCAAGTTCCAGAAGGAACTCGGCGCCATGGGCTACAAGTACCAGTTCATCACGCTGGCTGGCATTCACAATATGTGGTTCCACATGTTCGACCTGGCGCAAGACTACATGGCGCGTGGCATGACCGCCTACGTCGAGAAGGTTCAGGAACCAGAATTCGCTGCGCGCGACCGTGGTTACAGCTTTGTGTCGCACCAGCAGGAAGTCGGCACGGGTTACTTCGACGAAGTGACCACCGTGATCCAGGGCGGCAAGTCCAGCGTGACGGCGCTGACCGGCTCCACAGAAGAAGAGCAGTTCCACTGATCTTTGGGCTGAGCTGAACCTGGCCGGGCTCCGCGAGGAGGCCCGGCCTTTTTGTTGGCTCTGGGCGACGGGGGCATCAGACCAGTGGCTGCAGTGGCGTGAACTGGGGTTAAAATGTTGGTATCCACTTTGTATAAGAGCGAGAAAGGCATTCGGGTTATGACACCGCGAACGACACCGGCAACTTTTTCAAGCGAATAGGCCGCTAGTCCGCGCGCCTTGTGCGCAGTCAGCTACCAAATGCATAGCAAAGCGCGGACTCTTCCGCGCTTTTTGCCTTTCTGAACGACTCTCTTTAGGTACCCACCATGATTCACATCACGCTTCCCGACGGCTCCCAACGTGAGTTTCCCGGCCCCGTCACCGTGGCCGAAGTGGCCGCATCCATCGGCGCAGGCCTGGCCAAGGCTGCCTTGGCTGGCAAAGTGGACGGCAAAGTCGTGGACACCAGCTTCCAGATGACCGCCAACAGCGCCTTGTCCATCATCACGGCCAAGGACGCCGATGGTCTGGAGGTCATCCGCCACTCCACCGCCCACTTACTGGCCTATGCCGTCAAAGAATTGTTCCCGGATGCACAGGTCACGATTGGCCCGGTAATTGAGAATGGATTTTTTTACGATTTTTCCTACAAGCGCCCGTTCACGCCGGATGATCTGGCTGTCATCGAGAAGAAGATGATGGCTCTGGCATCCCTGGACGAGCCTGTGACGCGCCGCGTGTTGCCGCGTGACGAAGCAATAGCCTACTTTAAGAGTCTGGGTGAGCATTACAAGGCGGAGATCATCGGCAGCATTCCGGCAGATCAAGATGTGTCGCTGTATCGCGAAGGCAAATTCGAGGATTTGTGCCGCGGTCCACACGTTCCAAGTACCGGAAAGCTCAAGCATTTCAAGCTGATGAAATTGGCCGGCGCATATTGGCGCGGTGACCACAAGAACGAAATGCTGCAGCGCGTTTACGGCACTGCTTGGGCGACCAAGGACGAATTGCAACAGCACCTGACCATGCTGGAGGAGGCTGAAAAGCGTGATCACCGCAAGCTGGGCCGCGAACTCGATCTATTCCACATCGACGACCACGCCCCCGGCCTGGTATTTTGGCACCCCAAGGGATGGACGCTGTGGCAGGGTGTCGAGCAGTACATGCGCCAGGTCTACCGTGATAACGGCTATCTGGAAGTCAAGGGCCCACAAATCATTGACAAGGGATTGTGGGAGAAGACCGGTCACTGGGACAAATACCGCGAGAACATGTTTGTTACCGAGTCCGAAAAGCGCGAATACGCTTTGAAGCCGATGAACTGTCCAGGCCACATCCTGATTTTCAAGCAAGGAATCAAGAGTTATCGCGACCTGCCGCTGCGCTACGGTGAGTTCGGTCAGTGCCACCGCAACGAGCCTTCGGGTGGATTGCATGGCATCATGCGCGTGCGAGGATTCACACAGGACGACGGTCATATTTTTTGTACCGAAGACCAGATTCAGAAAGAGTGCGTGGACTACACGGCCTTGCTGCAAAAAGTTTATGCCGACTTTGGATTCAAGAACATTATTTACAAGGTGGCGACGCGCCCCGCGCAACGGATTGGCTCCGATGAGAGTTGGGATAAAGCTGAGGCAGCTCTGATAGAAAGCCTGAATGCATCGGGCTGTGAATACGAAATTTCCCCGGGCGAGGGCGCTTTTTATGGCCCAAAAATCGAATACACATTGAAAGACGCGATTGGCCGCCAATGGCAATGCGGGACGATCCAGGTCGACTTTTCGATGCCGGAACGTCTCGATGCTGAATATGTGGGTGAAGACGGTGCCCGACACCGCCCAGTCATGTTGCACCGTGCCATCGTTGGCAGTCTTGAGCGTTTCATCGGAATTTTGATCGAAGAGAGCGCCGGCGCATTGCCTGCCTGGCTGGCTCCGGTTCAAGTGGCTGTGCTGAATATCACCGATGCGCAGGCAGAATATGCAAGATCCGTGGCTAAAACGCTGCAAAATCAAGGGCTTAGAGTCAATTTAGACCTGCGCAACGAAAAGATTACGTATAAAATACGCGAGCATTCGATGCAGAAGCTGCCCTACTTGGTCGTTGTTGGCGACAAGGAGATGGCGGCAGGTGCCGTCGCAGTGCGCGCCCGGGGTGGTCAAGACCTCGGAGCAATGCCTCTGGATGCCTTTGTGCAAAAAGTCCTGGGTGACATTGCCAACAAGTCGGCTTTTTAGTTGGTTTGCCCGCGTGTGCTGTGTGGCGATAGCTACTGTTTTTGTAGCAGATATTGTGAAGGACTGAGCCATCGCTACTGAATTTCGTGACCGCCGTCAGCGTGAAGAACGCAAGCACCGTTTAAATCGGGAAATCATGGCCCCTGAGGTTCGCCTCTCCGGGCCCGAAAATGAACCCCTCGGTGTCGTGAGCCTGATGGAAGCCCTGCGCCAAGCAGGCGAGTTGGATGTTGATCTTGTGGAGATTGCTGCTACGGCCAATCCTCCGGTCTGTCGTTTGATGGATTATGGCAAGTTCAAGTACCAGGAGCAAAAGAAGGCGGCAGAAGCGAAAGCGAAGCAGACAGTCATCGAGATCAAGGAAATCAAATTCCGCCCGGGTACGGATGATGGCGACTACAACATCAAGATGCGCAATATCAAGCGTTTCTTGGCTGAGGGCGACAAGTGCAAGATCACTTTGCGTTTTCGGGGTCGTGAAATCACCCACCAGGAAATCGGAATGGCGCTGCTTAACCGCATTCGTGCCGATTTGGTCGACTTGATTGTGGTGGAGCAATTTCCCAAACTTGAAGGGCGTCAGATGATCATGATGATCGCGCCCGGCAAGAAGAAGCCCGGTGGGGCGGCAAAGCCTGTTGGGGAAGCGACAGCTTAAGAAACGTGGTGGGGCAACCTGCCGCCAAAAGTGGATTGCCGTAAGGCACCATTTTTTGAAAAGTGGAGAGTCTTAACAACTCGCCACTTAAAAGTGGCTCGGGGCCAACAAGGCTGGAAGTAGTTTCCAGACGCCTCACGAGCACAAAGTAGAAGGAGCATTTATATGCCCAAAATGAAGACCAAGAGCGCGGCGAAAAAACGCTTCCGCGTCCGTCCAGGTGGAACCGTCAAGCGCGGCCAAGCCTTCAAACGTCACATCTTGACCAAGAAGACCACCAAGAATAAACGCCACTTGCGCGGCTCAACTGCTGTTCATGAGACCAATATGGGTCACATGGCGCAGATGCTGCCAGGCCGTGGTATTTAATTAACGACGAACAAGGAGTAACACAATGCCTCGCGTCAAACGTGGTGTAACGGCTCGCGCCCGCCACAAAAAAGTTCTGGTCCTTGCAAAAGGTTTTCGCGGTCGCCGCGGTAACGTCTTCCGTATCGCAAAAGAAGCGGTAATGAAGGCTGGGCAATATGCCTACCGTGACCGCCGTACCAAGAAACGTGTATTCCGCCAGTTGTGGATTGCCCGTATCAATGCAGCAGCACGTCAGTGCGGCATGACATACAGCCAATTCGCCAATGGTCTGAAGAAAGCCAATATCGAGATCGACCGCAAGGTTTTGTCCGATATCGCTATTCACGACATGGCTGCTTTTGCAGGTATCGTGGAGCAAGTCAAGGCCAAGCTGGCTGCTTGATTTTCGCCCTGTAGTGCTATTGATTCGATAGCTATCAGCGCAAATAGAACAAGGGCTAGGGCTTTAAAGAGCACTAGCCCTTTTTTCATTGACCGAAGAATGTATGACCGATTTGAACGCCATCGTCGACAGCGCCCAAGTGGCCTTTGCCCAAGCCGTCACCCCCGCTGATCTGGAGAACGCCAAAGCGTTGTTTCTGGGTAAGTCCGGACGCATCACCGAGCTGATGAAGGGCATGGCCGCCCTGAGCGTGGACGAGAAAAAGTCCCGTGGTGCGGCGATCAACCTGGCCAAGCAAGCGATTGAAGCGGCCCTGAACGCACGCCGGCAGGCGCTGGTTGATGCCGAACTGCAGGCGCAACTGCGCGCCGAAGCACTGGACGTGACCTTGCCCGGTCGCCAGCGCGGGCAGGGCGGTTTGCACCCCGTTTCCCTGACGTTGGAGCGTATCGAGGCGATCTTTGGATCCATGGGTTTTGAGGTGGCGCAAGGGCCGGAAATTGAGTCCGACTGGTTCAACTTCACCGCGTTGAACACGCCGCAAGACCACCCCGCGCGGTCCATGCATGACACCTTTTATGTTGAAGGCGGGTCCGAGGCGGCCCCCAACTTGTTGCGCACCCACACCAGCCCCATGCAAATCCGCTACGCGGTGCAGCACGTCAAGCAGCACCGGGCGGCGGCAGGTGCGGACCCCAGTGTTTTGTTCGCTGGCGACATGCCCGAGATTCGGGTCATCGCCCCCGGGCGTACCTACCGTGTGGACAGCGATGCCACGCACTCACCGATGTTCCACCAGTGCGAAGGATTGTGGGTGGGCGAGAACGTGAGTTTCAAGGACTTGAAGTTTGTGTTCACCGATTTTTGTCGCACCTTCTTTGAGAGCGACGATCTGGTGCTGCGCTTTCGCCCCAGCTTTTTCCCTTTCACCGAACCCAGTGCCGAGATTGACATCCAGTTCCAGAGTGGCCCCTTGTCGGGCCGCTGGCTGGAGGTGGCAGGCTCCGGTCAGGTGCACCCCAACGTGATTCGTAATATGGGTCTGGACCCGGAGCGGTACATCGGTTTTGCCTTCGGTATGGGGCCTGACCGGTTGACCATGTTGCGCTATGGTGTGAATGACTTGCGCCTGTTCTTCGATGGTGACATTCGCTTCCTGTCGCAGTTTCAATAGACGTTCGTCGAACCCAACTGATTAAGTACCATGCAATTTCCTGAATCCTGGTTGCGCACGTTTTGCAACCCATCCATTTCCACCCAGCAATTGGCTGACACGCTAACCATGGCTGGCTTAGAGGTGGAAGACCTCAAGCCAGTTGCGCCTCCATTTACCAAAATTGTTGTGGGTGAAATCAAAGAGGCGGTGCAGCACCCCAATGCCGACCGCTTGCGGGTGTGCAAAGTTGATGTCGGTCAGACTGAACTTCTGGACATCGTATGCGGTGCGCCCAATGCCCGCGTCGGCATTCGTATTCCCTGCGCTTTGGTTGGAGCAGAGTTACCTCCAGGCGAGGACGGAAAGCCTTTCTTGATCAAGGTTGGAAAGTTGCGCGGCGTAGAAAGTCAGGGCATGCTGTGTTCGGCTAAAGAGCTTCAGATTGCGGATGATCATGGTGGACTGCTCGAGTTGGCTGCGGACGCGCCTTTGGGGCAGAGCATTCGTGAACACTTGAAACTGGACGACACGTTATTTACTCTTAAGCTAACGCCAAATTTGGCCCATTGTCTTAGCGTGTACGGAGTTGCTCGCGAGGTTTCAGCCCTCACAGGGGCGCCGTTGCTGTCCCCAACTTTTCCAATCATTCCCGTCGGTAACGACGAGAAACTGGCAGTCAAGATCAGTGCACCCGACTTATGTGGCCGATTCTCCGGACGTGTGATTCGTAATGTCAACACGAAGGCGGCAACGCCTCAGTGGATGGTGGATCGCCTGGCGAGGTGCGGTCAGCGTAGTGTGACTGCCCTAGTCGACATCTCGAATTATGTGATGTTTGAGTTGGGGCGTCCGTCACACATCTTTGACCTGGAAAAGATCGTTGGCGGCCTGGATGTGCGCTGGGGTCGGGCTGGTGAGCAGATCAAGTTACTCAACGGCAATACGGTCACAATTGACCACAAGGTAGGGGTCATTGCTGATGATGCCCAGGTGGAGTCTCTCGCGGGCATCATGGGCGGCGATGCCACGGCAGTCTCCGACGATACGCAGCACGTGTACGTGGAAGCGGCGTTTTGGTGGCCAAAGTCGATTGCGGGGCGCTCGCGCCGTTTCAACTTTTCCACCGATGCAGGCCACCGCTTCGAGCGTGGTGTAGATCCCGAGTTAACCGTCGAGCACATAGAGCGCATCACTCAGCTCATCATCGATACCTGCGGCACGCCTGCCACCAGTTGCGGCCCCATCGTTGACCAACGTCCCAATATGCCGGTAGCCGCACCGGTCAGCCTGCGCGTCGCCCGCGCAAGCAAGGTTATCGGTATGCCATTGACACAGGACCAGTGCGCGGATGCACTGCAGCGACTCGGGCTGAAAGTTGCCCAGACTGAGGGGCTGTTGACACTTGTGCCACCGTCATACCGATTTGATCTGCAAATCGAAGAAGACCTAATCGAAGAAGTCGCTCGCATGGTGGGCTACGACAACCTTCCGCATACGCCTCCTTTGGCTCCAATCACTGCAAAAATTCGTCCGGAAGCACAACGCAGTCCATTTGCTGTACGCCGATCCTTGGCAGCGCTGGGATATCAAGAGACGATCAATTTCAGCTTCGTTGAGGAAAGCTGGGAGCATGGGTTGGCAGGCAACCCCAACCCCATCAAACTGCTCAACCCGATTGCCAGTCAGATGAGTGTCATGCGCTCCTCTTTGCTCGGCTCATTGTTGCAGGTATTGAAGTTCAACCAGGCGCGCAAGCAGCAGCGCGTGCGGGTGTTCGAGATAGGCCGGGTGTTTTTGGGTGATGCATCGGTTAAGAGTACGGACACAACGGTGGAGGGGTTTGACCAGCCTATGCGGGTTGCGGGCCTGGCCAGCGGCAGCGCAGATTGCCTGCAATGGGGGCGCAAGGATCAAAGCGTCGATTTTTATGACGTCAAGGGCGATGTTGAAGCACTGTTGGCGCCATTGAAGGCGCGTTTTGCGCCGTGCTCCCATCCTGCGATGCACCCTGGCCGCTGTGCTCAGGTGGTGATTGACAGCAAGGTCATCGGGTTTGTAGGTGAGCTTCATCCGCAGTGGCAACAATCCTTTGACCTGACGCAGGCTCCAGTCCTATTTGAGTTGGACCTGAGTTTTGTGCTGCAGCGCAAGGTTGCAATGTTCCAACCTGTTGCAAAATTTCAACCGGTTCAACGCGACATCGCAGTTGTTGTGTCGGACGACATAAGCCATGATGCACTGATGTCTGCTATCTGGGCCGCTCCAACAGCAGGCTTGTTGCGTGACGCACAGTTATTTGACGTATACCGTCCCAAGGCGGCGAAAGATGTTTCTTTGGCTGATAGTGCAACCGACCGCAGTCTTGCAGTACGCTTGACGCTTAACAGCGATGACGTGACATTGTCCGACGAGCAGATTGAAAGCGTGGTCAAAGCCATCGTTGATCAACTGATCAACAACGTCGGTGCTCGTCAGCGCGTTTGACGCTTGAAGCTCTCTACAACAAGAATCGAGGATGCATGGATTTTTCTGTTGAAAGTCTGGAAACCCCGGCGCTAACCAAGGCCCAACTGGCTGATCTGTTGTTCGAGCAAATTGGACTCAACAAGCGGGAGTCGAAGGACATGATTGATGCGTTCTTTGATCTGATTGCTGCCAGTCTGGTTGATGGAACTGATGTCAAGATTTCCGGATTTGGCAATTTTCAGATCAGAACCAAGGCACCACGGCCCGGTCGCAATCCGCGTACAGGTGAAGCAATACCTATTCAGGCCCGAAGGGTCGTTACGTTTCACGCCAGTCACAAACTGAAAGAGCAAATTCAGGACGATTCCTGATTCTTAACCGGGGTTTTTGCAACAAACTGCAGACTTTGTGCAGTTGTCGGGCAATCAGTCTTTGCGCTCTGACAAAAGTTAGAGTAACCTCTACGCTTTACCCCGTAGAGCATTGATTTCAATGGAGAAAACTCTCCCTCCTATACCTGCCAAGCGTTACTTTACCATCGGTGAGGTGGGGGATTTGTGCGGCGTAAAACCCCACGTGCTACGGTATTGGGAGCAAGAGTTCACGCAATTACGCCCTATGAAGCGGCGGGGGAACCGACGCTACTACCAACACCACGAAGTATTGATGATCCGGCGCATTCGGGATTTGCTCTATGAACAGGGATTCACGATCAGCGGTGCACGGAACAAAATGCAGGAATTGCTGCAAAGCGAGCGTGACAAGAAGCGCAATGGCGAAGTCATGCTCGACGGCGTTGAGGTACTGGAGGTGGATGATGCCGACCTCGGAGAGTATGAAGACAGTCTGGGCGCAGATTTGGCGGAGGACGGGGTACTTCAATTACTGCAGGTTCGTCGAGAATTGTTTGAAATTCGGGAGTTGCTGGCGAGTGCATGAATATATGGTTTGGGGCGCGCTATAATTGGAAGCTAGATCGGTGTGTGGCGCAGCCTGGTAGCGCACTTGCATGGGGTGCAAGGGGTCGAAGGTTCGAATCCTTTCACACCGACCATAAGGTAAAACAAAAGCCTCCAAGGAGTAATTCTTGGAGGCTTTTTTCATCAGTAAATCTTTATACCGCAAGCCATGTGTAAGGACGTGCCCCG